>NZ_BOVK01000005.1 GCF_018403685.1 Xylanibacillus composti | reverse complement strand
AGCATTGATGCAAGGCTAGTGGAGCGATTGGTCTAATTCATCCAGAGACGGGCATGTGCGAAGTGATAACGGGAAAGTTCGGTCTTATTCGGGGGGTTGAAGCTCCAGAGCGGAAAAAGTGGCGTTATAAGACCAAATATGTCGTCTATCGTGCAGCATACATGCGGTTGCTGAGATATAGGACCAATAAGTTCCGTTAATGAGTCCACAACCAAGGCGCTGGACTCAGCTCAGCTGCTAAGCACGCAGCTGCAAGCCGGACAGCTGGAGGCCCCGGGGATGAAGATGCCGGGAAAAGGGGTGCTGCAGCAGGCGCAAAGTGCAAGTACCCGATGCAAGCGTCCGATGTAAGCGCCAGTTGCAAGCACCAAGTGGAGGTGTCAGGTGTAAGTGCCTGATGCAAGTACCAGATGTAAGGACCAGTTGCAAGTACCGGATGCAAACGTCCGATGCAAGCACCAAGTGGAGGAGTCAGGTGTAAGTGCCAGATGCAAACGTCCGATGCAAGCACCAAGAGGATGTGTCAGTTGCAAGCGCCTGATGCAAGTATCAGATGCAAGCACCAAGTGGAGGTGCCAGATGCAAGCTCCAGATGCAAGCGACGGGTGTAATGGCGTGGTAAGTGCTTGTGAGCTAATGCTTGGTAGGAGCTCCTGATAGCAACAACCTGGCAGCTACTGCGACAGGGTATATGACACGGCCACGCTAGGGGCTGCTCCCGTTTTAGGAGCAGCCCCTTTCGGCTACTCTGTGGCTTATGCCCGTTTGAACGGGAATCCTTCATGATCTTTCAGGCCAAGCGATCTTCGAATCGTCTTCTCCACAATGGAGTATTCTTCCGGACGGCTTCGGTTGAAATTCATAGGTTCATGCGTAGGCGTGCAGCGATTGCACATGAATCTCGGAATCCCCAGATCATTGTCGGAAGCGGAGTGATACAGGAACGGATGGCACAGCACGACATCGCCCGGACTGCCAGTGGTTTCCACGACCCGCAGCGAATAGCCGTCCGGATCCTGGTATGTCGTGTTCATAAACTTGGCCAGATGCGCCTTCTTGGCAGCACGATTATCCGCGGGAGATTCGTCGGCATAAATATCGTCATCCGCATTCTTCTTCTGCAGGCTCACCAGCTCCGCCAGCCATGGATGCCGGTTGCACAGCTTGATCGCTTCCCCAAGAGGCAGGCCTTTCGGATGCTCGGCCAGGACTTTGGCTACGATGTTATGGGAGCCTTCCGCTACAAGCGTGCCCGATCCGCCAGGACGCACTTCGGAGAATAGGCCAATGAACAGCAATCCCTGCTCCCAGCTGTCGAGGTAGTGGTGGAAGTGACTGCCGTCATAATGCCAGCCTCCCGGCACCTCCGGACCGAAATTGATGATAAAGCCGCCCCATACGGCGTTATGCTTCTTGTTGCCTTCCCGCCAACGGCCTTCCCCAATCAGATCCTCCACAGCTCCGGTCAGCCGGTCTGTATTGCACCCGTCTGCGACGGAGTCGGTATAATTGCCCAGCCGATAAAGCGGCTTGGTCCAGGTGCTCTTGTCATCTCTGTCTACGCCATGCTCGGCAAGACGGTCCCACAGGAAATCTTGAACCTTCAGCGCTTCTTCCCTGGGGAAAGCCTGATCGACTTTAACCCAGCCCTTTTCCATAAAATGCTCGATTTGTTCGTTCGACAGTACTTTAGGCAAGATGCATTCCTCCAATGATGTTGGTTTCATATTACCAGCATTTAGAATGAAAGCGTATTCTTATTTTAGGTCTATTCAATATTGGCATCTTTATTCCTGTAGGAAAATATTACAAAAAAAATCCGACCGTGCCCATTGGTCAAGCAATAACTGAACTGCTCAAGGGCGAGCTCGTCGAGCAGGCGATCACGAAGACAGCAGCTGCGCTCGGGTAAGCACAAGCCTTCGGATGGCGGGGATTGCATACCATTTTTGAATGAGTTGATTGCAGTGATGGGGACTGGCAATTAGAGATAGCTTGAATGATTAAATCCGCACATTCGGCGTCTGAGAATAGGGCTGCATGTCACATAGATAGGCGAAAGTAGGGAGGCGCGATTGAATGGACGGACAACCAGCTGGCGGACAAGCCCCGGCTTGATGGAGAGGCATATTCCACCATACGTACTTGCGTCTAAAGAAGGGAGGATAACATGAAAGGAAATTGCCACGGCGGTGTGGTATTATTCGAAGCGCAACTAATCGACATGAAGCAGCGCCGGCGCGGCGCTGCTTTCTCGTTCTGCGCATTTCCTTCCACAAGATCCGCATAGACGCCTTTTCTTTAAAGATCCTTTAAATCTATTCTCTCCCTGCCAATGCTAGAATGAACGAATCATAGAGTTGTGAAGCTACAATTGGGTCATAAGGAGGAGAATATTTTGAGAAAATGGTTAGGCGCGTCATGTTCTCCGTAGCTGTAACGACAAACTGCGGCGCTTCGTTCGGTCCGAAGCGATGATGATCCACCGGATATGCGGAGACGTTGCATGCCGGACTACCGATGAAGAGGAGCGAAAGCGACACGCCGAGATCATCTTGCGCCGTTCCCGGTAAGCCATAGTTCATTTTTTGAGTTGGTCTAGCAAATGTTTCGTTGTTTTCGTAAGTAGTTTCAAGGATTGGAACAACATAGAATAGGTTTGAGAAGGGGCATTTCGTATGCGAGAGCTCCTGCGGCAATCCGAAATGCCGAATGGTACAGTAAAAAAACTAAATGGAGGGTCAAGAAGAGTATGATGAAAAAAGCAAAGAAGAGTCTGTTGACGTTGCTTATTGTCGTATTCGCCATGTCGCTTGTGCTGGCAGCATGTGGCGGCGGCAATAACAGTAACACGTCAGAAGGCGGTAACAATGCCTCAGAGGCTAATAATGGCGGAAACGTTGCAGCCAGCGAGCTGGAACCGTATGAGCTTCATATGGTGTACCCTGGAACAAAGCAAAGGGATCATGACAAAGTCATGGCTGAGATCAATGCGTATTTGAAAGAAAAAATCAATGCCACCATCACGATTGAACCGATTGAATGGGGGCAATGGGATCAGAAGGTTAACTTGATGATCGCCTCCCGCGAGCCAGTGGACATTTACTTCACTGCGCAATGGAGCAACTATGTGGTGAATGTCGCGAAGGGCGCTTTCCTGGAACTGGACGACTTGCTGGCTAACACGGAAGCGGGCCAGGAGATTGTGGCCTCCCTGGATCCGGCATTCCTGACGGGCTCCAAGATTAACGGCAAGAACTTCGGCATCCCGACGAATAAGGAGCTTGCGGCTTCCGGCGGCGTAGTGTACAGATCGGATATTGCGGAAGAGCTTGGTTTGGATATGGACTCGGTTCAGTCTCTCGAAGACCTTCGACCGATTCTGAAGACAGTGAAGGAAGAATTGCCGGAAATGATCCCATTGTTCATGCGGGAAGGCGAGAACTTCAACTCTGATTATATCGGACTGTATGATCCTCTCGGCGACTCCAACATTCCCGGCGTCATCCTGAAGGATGAGGAGAGCACAACGGTGAAGCCGCGCTATGAATTTGATCGTTACAGAAATCATTTGGACTTGGTACGCGAATTCTTCCAGGCAGGTTATATCAACCAGGATGCAACGACGACTACACTGTCAACCAGTGACGCGCTGAAGGCGGGCAATGTATTCATGATTACGGCTTCGCTTAAGCCTGGCAAGGATGACGAGCTGGCCAGTACGCTTGGATTGAACGGCAAGCTGAAGCAGATTGAATTAACGCCAAAAACAATTGCGACTTCGGAAACGGCAGGCTCCATGCTGGCGATCTCGCAGTCTTCGGAAAATCCGGAACGCGCATTGATGTTTGTTAACTTGCTGCACACGGATAAATACCTGAACAACTTGCTGAACTTCGGTATTGAAGGCGAGCATTATACGCGGGATGGTGAAGTTATTTCGGCCACCGAGCAGACAGCAAACTATTCGCCAGCTTCTGCTTGGATGTTCGGCAACCAGTTCCTGAACTATTTATGGGATACGGAAGATCCGCAGAAATGGGAGCAGTTCAAGAGCTTCAACGACGAAGGCATCAACTCTCCTGGACTAGGCTTCACCTTCGACGGCGAAGCGGTGAAGACACAGATCGCTGCGCTGGTGAACATTCGCACGGAATATGACGGCGCCCTGAATGTCGGCGCAGTTGACCCGGATGAGGTGCTGCCGAGATACATCGAGAAGATGAAAGCAGCCGGTCTAGACGATGTACTGGCTGAGAAGCAGCGCCAGTTCGACGAATTCCTTGCCAATCAGTAAGCTGTAATCGGCAATATCGTGACCTTGAACCGAGAGAAGCCCTTCTCTCGGTTCTGGGTATTGTGATTACGTGCTTCTTACGTTCTGTACAACTACATTGTAGAGGGAGTTGTCCGTATGCGGGTTCACTTCAAGAAGGGCATGATTTGTCTGATAATCTTTGCTATGGCTGTAAGCGGGTTTCACTTATCCAATGTCCCCACATCGCATGCAGCTGATTCACAACCGATTCGAAGCGGCCATTTGGCCAATATGGGGGAGAATGTCAGGGTCAATCAGGTTGGCTATTTGTTGAACTATCCGAAGAAAGCGATCGTTGTCACCGACGATGTGTATAGCACGAACAAGTTCCATGTAGTCGACGTGTATACGAATGAGGCCGTTTATACAGGTGCTTTAAGCGAGCCTGTCGAGGACCCGAATTCCGGGGACACCATTCGGGAAGCGGACTTCACATCGTATAATACAGCAGGCACTTATATGCTGTGGGTGGAGGGATCAGGCTTCTCTTATCCGTTCCGGATCGGCAAGGATGTGTACCGTCAATCCTTCATCGATGCGGCGCGTTCTTACACCTTGGGCAGATCGAATGTGGAGATGGATGATCCGATAACCGGACTGAAGCACGGGCTTGGACATCCACAGGATGCAGCAGCCAAGATGTATTTCAGTGACGAGTACCATGAGGCAGGAGACGCGATTGATGTCAGCGGCGGCTGGTATGATGCGGGCGACTACGGCAAATATGTCACGCCTGCTGCGGTTACGCTGGCCCACATGCTGCTCGCCTATGAGCTGGAACCGGCCAAATACTCGAAAGGGCAATTCATGATTCCGGATGGTCTGTCGGAAGAGGATCGTCAGACTGACTTGCCTGACGTATTGGTGGAAGCGAAATTTGAGCTGGACTGGCTCATGAAGATGCAGCGTCCGGACGGCGCTGTCTACCACAAGGTATCCGGCAAGGAGTTCCCGGGGATGACCATTGCGCCTGAGATGGACACCCAGGAGCGCTATGTGTACGGCATGTCTACGTATGGAACAGCGATGTTCGCAGCAACATTCGCCATGGCGGCTCGGGCCTATGAATCATTCGATGCGGATTATGCCAAAGTGTTGCTGGAGAAAGCCGAGCTGGCGTACACCTATCTGAGCAACCATCCTGAACCGTATTTCCGGTACGACGAAGGTCAGGACAGCGGATCAGGCGCTTATGATAAGTATACGGATAGCGAGGAGCGCTACTGGGCTGCTGCAGAGCTGTTCAAGACAACAGGCAAGAGCGTATATGAAGCTGATCTGATTAATAATGAAACCTTTGGCGCAGAGGTTGAATTTCCGGCCTGGCTTGATGGTTCTGCGTTTGGCCATTATGCCTATGCCACAGCGCAAGGAGCAAATCCTGACAAGCAGGCAGTAATCAAGGCGGCATTCTTGGCCTATGCGGATGACATCCTGGCCCAGATTGAAGCAGACGGCTATTACACGTCCTTGTTATCTACGGAATATACCTGGGCTTCAGCGAAGAACGCTGTCAGCAAGGGGAATATGCTGCTTCTGGCTCATACCATAGAGCCGAACGAGGCTTACATCCATGGCGCTCTGGAACAAGTGCACTATATTCTGGGTCGCAATGCTACGGGATATAGTTACTTAACCGGGTCCGGAACCAGGGCTGTCAAGAATCTGCATAATCGGATGATGAACAGCACGGGGACTTATATTCCAGGCTTATTGGTTGGAGGGCCGAATAATCATGGCGGCGATCCGGTGCTGGATCAATTCCTGGAACAATCCAATCCAGCCCCTGCGAAGGCCTATCTGGACGTGATTGATTCCTATGCGTCAAATGAATATGCGATAGATTATACAGCGCCTGTATTCTTCGCCTTGTCTTATTTCACCCAGAACGAACAGGCCTATGATGACGGCATTGAGCATGTCCTTCCGGAGCCGGAGCGCAAAGCCTCTTTGACCGACGATTATACCCAGTACTTTACGGGCAAATTTGAAGGCGGCGGTTCAACAATTTCAGGAACTTTCGAGGCAGATGGCCGATTGAAAGTCGATTACTTCCAGCATGCCGGCGGCTGGATGGGGGTTAATGCAATCCTTCCCGAGGATTGGACCGGAATCAAGGGCATACGCTTTACGATCAGCGGCAATACGGGAGATGAGGTCCGCGTTGAATTCCAGGACGGGTATGATGTCAGATGGGAATGGATCGTCAAGGATGACAGCGCAGCAGGCAAGGAAGTCGTCCTATTGTTCGACGAGATTGCCAAGCGCAGCTGGCAGCCTGACGGGGCGCCTACGAATACGCCGTTGACGCTGGAGGTCATCACTGGCATTACCTTGTCTCCTCTGGCCGGCGAGGGCACGATGTACTTCTCCAATATGTATGTAATTGGAGAGGCAGGCGCATCTGCGGCTGCTGCGAACCAACCTGTCCAGGCGGCAACAGCCGCAGGGCAGCCTGTAACCATTGCAGCGGATTCCGGCAGCAGTACTGTTGCGGGAGCCGTATATCATGACTATATGCAGAACTTTACGGTCAACGAAATGTTCAAGGACCCTGCCTCCAGCATTGAAAGAAGGGTGAATCCGGATGGGTCCGTGGCAATTACCTACGACATCTCAGCTGGCGGATATGCGGGCGTGCCGGCAACGATTGAGGAGGACTGGTCTTCATTCGACGGATTCGAAATAACCGTTCAGGGCAATACCGGCCATGACGTGCGGATCGAGCTGATTGATCGAGACGGAGCCAGCTACGAGAAGATCATTACTGATGATTCAGCAGCCGGGAAGACTTGGGTAATTCCGTTCGCTGAGTTTGCGTATCGAACAGACTACAATCCGGTTCCGGATGACGAAGCGTTGAACCTGGAGCGGGTGAAGGGGATTAATCTGTCGCCGCTGTCGGGCTCAGGGACGATCACTTTCTCGAAGATGTTCCTGTACAACAAACTGGCTCCAGCAGATATCCCTAGCATCGGCGGGCATATCAAGGTCAACCAGGTAGGCTATCTGCCGAACTTTCCCAAGAAGGCGATGGTGGTCAACACCGAGGGTGTGAACGTATTCCACATCGTCGATATCCATCAGAACCAGATTGTATATACCGGAAATCTAGGCCAGGAGATCGATGATTTCAACTCTGGCGATCAAGTAAGGCATGCGGACTTTACCGATTTCAACATACCGGGCTCCTATTATCTCGTTGTTGCCGATTATGGCGTCTCGATGCCGTTCGAGATTCATCGGGATGTATACCGCCAGTCTTACATGGAGTCCGTGCGATACTACACTTTGGCTCGCGCGAACATTGAGCTGAAGGACCCTTGGACGGGCTTGGAGCATGCGATGGGACATCCGCAGGATGCAGAGGCCAAGATGTACTTTACTGACGAGTTCCACCAACAAGGCGATGCCCTGGATATGCTTGGCGGCTGGTACGACGCAGGGGACTACGGCAAATATATGACACCGGGCGCTGTCACTGCCGCACAACTGCTGTTGGCGTACGAACTGAATACGGAGAAGTTCGCCAAGGGACAATTCGTCATTCCGGAGGGATTGTCGACGGCGGAACGGCAGACGGATCTGCCCGATATCTTGATCGAGGTCAAGTATAAGTTGGATTTCCTGAATAAGATGCAGCGTCCAGACGGCGCCGTGTATCACAAGGTGTCCGGCAAGGATTGGCCGGGCATGTCGATCGCGCCTGAGCATGATCAAGGCGAGCGGTATATCTATGGCATGTCCACCTATGGGACAGCTATGTATGCGGCTACGGTGGCCATGGCGTCGAGAGTCTATGAGCCATTCGATGCTGCCTATGCAGCCGAACTGTTGGATCGGGCGAAGCTGGCTTTTGCTTACTTGGAAGCACACCCGGAGCCATTCTTCCGCAACGATGCCGGACAGGACAGCGGATCGGGCGCCTATGATAAATATACGGATAATGAAGAGCGCTTCTGGGCCGCGGCCGAACTGTTCAAGACAACAGGCGACAAAGCTTATGAGCAATACCTGATTAATCAGTTGAAGCCCTACATGGAAGCAGAACCGGACATTCCTGGTTGGAACAATGGACTGCCGTTAGGTCAGTTTGCTTATGCCACTGCGGAGGGCGCTGAGGAAGAGTACCAAGCCCTTGTTCGCTCAACATGGCTGGACTATGCGGATGAGATCCTAGCGCAAATCGAAACAGACGGCTACCACACCTCCCTGTTGACCAAGGAATATACTTGGGCTTCCGCCAAGAATGCGATTGCCAAAGGCACGCTGCTGCTGCTGGCGAACGAACTGGAAGCGAATGATGCCTATGTGCATGGGGCGCTCGAACAGGTACACTATATTCTCGGCCGCAATGCAACGGGCTACAGCTATGTGACTGGCGCCGGGACGAAGTCGACCCGCAATCCGCACAGCCGCATGACCAACAGCACAGGAACGCTTATTCCGGGCTTACTGGTAGGCGGACCGAACATCTTCAATAACAGCGGCGATCCGGATCTGGTGGCTTTCTTGGAAGCGAACCCGGATATTGCGCCAGCCAAAGCATACGTCGATAAGCTCGGCTCTTTCGCATCGAATGAATATGCGATTGATTACGTGGCGCCTGTCGTGCTGGCTTTGACCTACTTCACTGGATTGCAAGAGGAAGAGCCGGTTTATGAGCTGCCGGAAGTGACCGGCCCCGGCTCGTTGACGAAAAATTACATCCAGTACTTCACCGCAACCTTCGAGGGCGGCGGCGATAAGATAGCAGCTAACTTCGAAAGTGACGGCTCGCTTAAGGTCGACTATACGTACGGCGGCGGTTGGATGGGTGTAACGGGTGCATTTGTAGAAGATTGGAGCCAGATTGAAGGCTTCACGATCAATGTGAAAGGCGATACGGGATCGAGCATTCGCGTCGAATTCTCCGACGGCTATGATGTTCGCTGGGAATGGATCATAAAAGCGGACAGTGCTGATTGGAGCAAAGTAACGCTGCGGTTCGATGACGAGAACTTTGTGAAGCGGAATTGGCAGCCGGATGGCGTGCCGCTGAATAAACCATTGATGCTGGAAGCCGTAAGAGGCGTCACGCTCTCGCCGCTTGACGGAGAAGGAACGATCTTCTTCAAGGACATGTACCTGATCGGTGAACAGCGGAAGAGAGGCGGTTCTGGCGGCAGCGGCTCTATCGCTCCTTCGGATGAGGCTGAGCTAGCAAATCCTGTTGTCGATTCGGACGGCAAGGTTGTGATTGAGCTCGACCGGGATAGCAAGAAGGTTTTGCTGCCAGCTAACGCTTCTGCATGGAGCAACGGCAACCGGCTTATTCTGAAACGGGAAGATTTCGAGATTGAAATAGACGGCGTAGTTCTGGAGGAGCTCAGAGCTTTGCTTGCTGAGGATGCGCTGGCAGACGCAATTATTGTGTTCGAGGTCAACGTGTTGGCGGCAGATGAAGCTGAGCTGCTTGTGCGGCAAGCCGAAGAGCATGCTAAAGCCAAGCTGAAGGCAGCCAGCGCCATCTATGATTTCCGGCTTTCGATCGTGGATAAGGACGGCAATGAAAAGCAGCTTCAAACCTTTAAGAAGCCCGTCCGCATTTCCTTGAATGTAACGGAAGGAGCAAACAAAGATTTAATCGGCATGTACTATATCTCGGACAGCAGCAGGATTGAATATAAAGGCGGCACTGAAGCAAATGGCAGCATGTCTGCTGAAGCTTCCCACTTTAGCAAATACGCTGTGCTCGAGTTCGACAAGTCCTTTGCAGACGTGCATGCAGACTATTGGGCGCATGATGTCATAAAGAAAATGGCTGCGAGACATATTATTGCGGGCATCAGCGACACCGAATTTGCTCCGAAGCGTGAAGTGACTCGTGCGGAATTCGTAGCGCTCATCGTGCGCGCTCTGGGACTTGAAGCCAGCGGGGAAACTTCGTTCCGCGACGTGAATGAATCCCAGTGGTACGCCAAAGAAGTAGCAGCGGCTTATGAGGCAGGAATTATTAAGGGGCGCAGTGACACTGAATTCGCTCCGAATGCGACCATCACTCGCGAGGAGATGGCGGTCGTTCTGGTGAAGGCTTACGAACGCAAATCGGGCCAACCGGGTTCCCGCCAATCCTATGCTGCATTTGCAGATGCGAACAGCATCAGCGCTTGGGCACTGGAAGACGTACAGACGGCACAGGAACTTGGCTTGCTGCAAGGTCGAGAGCGCAATCAATTTGCTCCGAAAGCGGCAGTCAACCGGGCAGAAGGCGCACAAGCCATCTGGCAGTTGCTGCAGTAAACAAATCAAGGCTCATCTTAGAAAGCTCATCTTCGGATGGGCTTTCTTCCATTGATCTGACAAACTTTTCGTTGCTTAGCTGAATAGATGCGGGAAGGGAGAATGCGATACACTAGTGGATAAGCTAGACCTCCCTATTCAATACCCCTTTGGCCAATGGAGACCTTTTCCTGGACGGAGGGGGCTTTTTCACATCAAAAGTCAACTAGGCTAAGTGACCGAAATCTCGTACAATAAGCATAGACCTCAGATAGGGGGGAGTAGATATTGCGTTTACCACGATACCTGATGGTTCTTGCGGTTTTTGCGGTTTGGCTGGCAGGGTGCGAAAACCATTCACAGGATAGCGAGCGGACAGAGGGGGACAATCCGATACATCGTTCAGCCGATGCGGACGAGCCGTTTAGATTTGGCGAGACTCCCTTGCAATTTTCGTATTACATTCATTACGATTTTTGGCAAACCCCGGAGTGGGGAGCAAGTCCGAACAGCAAGTGGGTACAGGATAATTTGAATATTACGGTAAACCCTATCCGATCTGGCGGAATTGCTGAACAGACGCTAACGAATATGCTGGCGACGAATCAATTGCCGGATGCCATTATGCTCGATCAAGGGCTGATCGTGGAGCGGTTAAGGAAGGCAGGGCTCTTGGTCCCGCTCGATCCTTATTTGGACAAGTATCCGAACTTGAAAAGACTGGCGGGCGAGGATACGTTGAACAGGTTGAGATCGGGAGACGGCAAGCTGTATCAGTTCCCCAATTGGTATACGAAAACACCGAGAGGCAATAGCGGCTGGATGATCAATACGAAAATCTATCAAGAATTAGGTTCCCCTCCTTTAGAGACCTATCAAGATTTATATACGTATTTAGAGCTTGTTCGCAGTCAGTATGCAGATGTGGTTCCACTGAGCTTCGGCAGAATAACAACGGACCTTGATATTCTGTTTGCCGGTTTTGGCGAGGATATGCCGATAAGCTACGCCCGTATGAAAGCATATCCGGATGGCGATCAACTGAAATCGATATTGGAGAACGAGGCTTGGGTAGAGTCCATGCTCTTTGCGAGCAAGCTGTTCAGGGAAAATTTGCTGGACCAAGAAGTGCTGACGCAAACCAGCTATCAGGTCAAAGAAAAACTGAATACCGGAAAAATAGCGGTTTTTGCCAGCATCAATGCGGCCAATGAGGGGCGGGAAGCGCATCATGCCTGGAGATCGATCGATCCCCAAGGAGGCTACGAGATGATATGGCCTCTTCATAAAGAAGGGGTGGACAAGAACAAAGTGTTTTCGAATGATTATAACACCTTGGGCTGGAACGTGAATGTCATTACGACGAACGCAGACAACCCGGAGGGCATCTTTGCCTATCTCGATTGGATGACTGGCGAAGAGGGACAACGAATTATGTTCTTTGGGCCCCCCGGATTGTATTGGGATGAAGTGGACGAGGAAGGGTATCCGATTCCCAATGAAACCTGGCTCAACACGCCTCGGTCGGTCATAGATGCACAGAACATGGAAGGCTACGTCTGGGCCGTCAATTCCACTTACGTGGATCAAGCCAGAGTGAAGGTGCTGACGCAGCATGCTGAACAGCTTGACGATTGGACAACCCTGGCGCAAATGAACATTGTTTGGCCAACGTCAAGGGACGTAACGGAGTACTTGAATATTGATCCCCCGTTAGAAAGCGATATTGGCGTCATTACAGAGCAGGTTACGGACTACGAATCGGGAATCATTGCGCAATATATCAAGCAGATCCTGTTCGCCAAGAATGATCAGGAAGTGCTGCGGCTCATCGAGCAGGCTAAGCGGGAAACCGAGCAATTGGGGTATGAGCGTGTACTGGAATACCGAACGCAGAAGTGGCAACACAATCTGATGCGGTTAAATAGGCAGAATCTCACTAGTACCGACTAAGGAGGCATCGGCTGCATGTACAAGGTGTTGCTGGTAGATGATGAACAGCTAGAGCTAGAGGGCATGAAGCAATTTATTCCATGGGGGCAATACGGCATGGTTATTGCGCAAGCCTGTGACAACGCTTACAGTGCGCTGCAGTACTTGGAAAGCCATGCTGTCGATGTGCTGGTGACGGATATCCGGATGCCGATCATGTCAGGCTTGGAGCTGGCGGAGAAAGCGCTGCTGGTCAACCCGAATTTGAAACTCGTATTCGTTACCGGATACGAGGATTTCCATTATGCGAAGAAGGCTATTTCCATGAATGCCAGCAGTTATGTCCTTAAACCGGTAGATGAAGAGGAATTGGCGGAAGTGCTGCGGAAAGTGCATCGTACGCTCCAGCAGGAACGAATGCATGCTGAACGGGAGCAATCTATTCAAAGGACCTTGTTCATTCTCAAGAATGAGCTGCTTGAGAGATATTTAAAGGGGGCGAACGACCCGGAGCTTGAGCTTGCCTTGATGGAGCAATTCGGCATCGCTGCCCAGCAGAACAGCGTGCGTGCCGCAGTCATTGAAGTAGACGACGCCATGTGGAAGCTGAATGAACAGTCTGAAGCAGAACGCAAACGCACAATTGACCAGCTCTTTGCATCGATAGCGACCCGGGTGGAGGAAGCGGGCATCGCGACGTATTGCCAAGTTGACACCTACCGGATGGCGGTTGTCGTATCGAATCGGGAAGACCATGTATCGCTGCTGCACCGCATGGTGGATTTCGTGAAGTCGCAGTACCCAGTAACGATCACGATTGGACTCGGGAACAGTGTTGCGGTATGGTCGGAGCTCCCCTGCTCCTACGAGCAAGCCGTAAGGGCATTGTCCGCCAAGATGTTTCGCGGCAAGTGCATGGTCATTGAATTTGACGAGGATCATGCGGGCGATGAGCAATTCGCGATGGATTTGGACAAGAAGGTGGAAAATCTGTTCACAGCTATGTCGCATTATGATCTCGTCGCCATTGTAGACAGGCTGGACGAGCTGTTCAAGCATGTGCAGAACCTTCGGGACAAGCTCAGCATTTATCATTACTCGCTCTATCTGATTACGAAGCTTGAAGTCCATCTCCATACGCTTAACGAGACGATATTCGATATGCTCCAGATCGAATGGAAGCATCTGAACATCTTGTATCAATTCGAGACGATTGACGATATTCACTCCTGGTTGCGCAAGCGTATTTTTGAGATTTCGGAGCTTCTGCATAACAAGAAGCTGCGCAGGCATTACAAATTGGTCAGTGAAATCCAGACTTATATAGGGGACCGGCTGGATCGGGCCCTAACCTTGAAGGAGGTGGCCAACCATTTCTCCTTCTCGCCGAATTATCTGGGTCAACTGTTCAAGGAAGAAACGGGTGAAAGCTTCAGCGAATACATCACCCGGGAACGGATGGAGAGGGCGAAGAAGCTGCTGCAAAACCCGACGCTCAAGGTATATGAGGTAGCAAATGCGGTTGGATGCAAAAATATGACACACTTCAGCAAGCTGTTCAAGGATTATGTCGGCATGACGGCAGGGGAGTATAGGAAACAATGCTGACATCGAGGAAGCATCTGCCATTTGGATACAAGCTCATGATGTCGTATGTTCTGCTCGTCATCCTCCCTGTCAGTTTAGTTGGTGTGATCTCTTATACAAGTGCAATAGCGTCTATCCAAGAGCAAACAAGCTCCATGATGAAGGGTACGCTGCAGCAGATGAAGGAGAACATCGGCTACCAGACGAAAACCATGAGTCGTGTGTTGGATCAGTTTTATCTGGACGCTTCTTTCCAGCAGCGGCTGCATCTAACAGACAGCTATTCGATCTATCAAACGATGGCAGAAATGATTAGTCCCAAGCTGCAAAACATGACCAATCTTGTCCCCTATAAAACCTTGATCCGATTATACCTGATGAATGAAAGCTATCCGGAGGTGTATGGCGATCAAAGCCCGGCTATGGACCCGCTTAGCAGGGCCTATCATTTTGAAATCTTTCATTTTCAACGGATATCCGGTGAAGCGTGGTGGCAGAGGTTGTTCGAAGACTCGCCCCAGGTGTTTGATGGGCTTGAGCGCTGGGTACAGGTAGAGGAGGATGGCGAATACGGGAATATCTCATCTATTCGCAGGCTCTACAATCATCAGACGATGGAAAGCATCGGGGCCATACGCGTCACGGCCAAAATTGAAGACGTCCTTGGAAGTGTAAATTACCAAAGGATCGGAGCAAATACCAGTGTGGTGGTGCTGAACAACGACCATCGTGTGCTCTATGCCAGTTCAGGGACTGCAAGCTTTCCGTTAGGCTCGCCTGTGGATGAAGCTTGGTACGACAACCATTTAATCATGGAGGAGCCTATAGAGGGATTGGATTGGCACATCATAGCCTTCGTCCCGTACAGTGATTTGGAGCAAGGGGCGAATCGTGTAAGGACGATTACGATCATCATATGCATCATAGCGATTATGGTCGTTATCGGTGTCAGCTATTCGATCTCGCGGTTTTTCTCCAAGAGAATCAACAAGCTGATTCACTCCATGGAGGCATTCAGGCAAGGGCAGTTGGACAAACGCATTGTCTATCACGGCAATGATGAGTTCGCGCAAATCGCGGATGCATTTAACTGGATGGCGGTGGAAACGAAAGAACTGATTCAGGAAGTGTATCTGGCGAATCTGGAGAAGAAGGAGGCGGAACTGGAATCGCTGCAAGCGCAAATCAATCCGCACTTTCTTTATAATACATTGAACTCCATTCGAACGCTTGGGAAGTTCAGAGACTTTGACAAGCAAGATCAGATTATTAAAGAGCTGGCGACCTTTTACCGCATTACGCTGAACAATGGGAAGAATATCATTCCGGTAACGGCAGAGCTTCAGCATGCGCAGGCGTATGTCACGATTCAGAAGATGAAGCACGGCAGTCGGATGATGGTTGATTACGATATTCATGCGGATATATATGGCTTCGAGACGATCAAGCTCATTCTTCAGCCTTTTTTGGAGAACATTCTGGAGCATGCCTTATACGTAGATCCTATTCATATTCGCCTCCAGGCTTACAAGGATGAGGGCAGGCTCGTCTTCAAGATCATCGACAACGGAGTAGGGATGAGCAAGGACATACAGAAGAGAATTCTGGATCAGTCGGAAGTTGGTCTGGGATACGGCATTCGTAATGTTCATGAGCGCATTCGGCTGCAGTATGGCTTGGCTTACGGCGTTGCCATTTACAGCAGAGTTGGAATGGGTACAGCTATAGTCATTACAATTCCGGCAAGGAAAAAGGATGATTCCGGGTTGAGGGACTGACAGTCGTTGAATCGTGCATGCCTTCAAGCGGACAACTCCCGGCTATGGTTGGAATTTAGAGGGAATGATTGGTCTAATGGATGTGCGAAGAGAAGGGTGTCTCGCTTTAACGGACTTTTGTGGTCTTATATGGGGCGGTTCAATCGTTCGGGAGGGAAAAGAGGCGTTACAAGACCAATGTATTCCCTTATCACGCAGCGTATGAGCGATTGGAGAAACATAGGTCCACAAAGTTCCGCTATTTCCGGCTAAGCCGGTGCAAATGGTCAACACGGCTGCCTCGGGGTATGGGATTACCCGCGGGACAGGTATGGGATTACCCGCGGGACAGCCGTGTTGGTTGTTGTATTTCGGCAGCAGGTCACGATAATTTGCACGCGCGTACACGCGGAAGGGTATGCGATGCGAAATGTTCGCGGCAATCCACTGCTCGTGAAGAGGAAGCCCGGCAAAGCACGAATCCGAGCGCCATGTTGGGAATCACAGACAGCAAGTCCGCGCATGTGCGAGCGTTCGAAGTCCGATTGTTAGTGACCGTGTACACGCGTGCGTTCGAAGTCCCGCTGTTAGCGGTCAATGCGAGTGCGTGCCGCCGAAGGACATGACCCAGATGCTGCCGGCGACGATCACCACGGCGAGGAAGACGCCGTACAGAATGTTGATCCATTGCGAGTGGCGGTCTTCGCCTTCATTGACGTGCATGAACATTGTCAGCTGCAATCCGGCTTGCACGACAGCCAATCCGCCGATGATCCACATGATCGTCTTGAAGGACAGGGATGTCTTCAATGCGATGCCGGCTGCGGTGAACGTCAGCAGCAGGGAAAACAAGAAGCCGAGCACGTGGCCGAGCGGAAAACGGCTCATTTTCTTTTCCATTTAAGACACCATCCCTTTCAGATAGACAAATGTGAAGATGAAAATCCAGACGACATCGAGAAAATGCCAGTACAGTCCGATGATAAAGGTTTTGCGCGCAGTCACAGGCGTCAGTCCTCGCTGCAGCAGCTGGATAATCACCATGATCGCCCAGAAGATGCCGAAGGTGACGTGCAAGCCGTGCGTGCCGAGCAGGACGAAGAAGCTGGACAGGAAGGCACTGGTTTGCATCGTCGCGCCAAGGTGGACGTAGTGAATGAACTCGCTGATTTCCATGTACAGAAATCCGGCGCCCAGCAGCAGCGTGATCACCAGCCAGGTCAGCAGGCCCTTCAGGCTGCCGCGCCGCATCTCGTGGATGGCGACGCCGCAAGTGAAGCTGCTGGTCAGGAGAATCACGGTCTGGATCATGACCTCGCGGATCATAATAATATCCTGATGGGTCGGGCCTCCGGCATAGCGCTCGTACAGCACGCCATATACCCCGAATAAGGTGGCGAACAGCACGATCTCTGCGCCGAGGAAGATCCAGAAGCCGAGAATATTCATCCGGTTTTGCTCCGACTGATATTCCAGCGGCAATGCCGAGTTGTCGTAAGCTTTAGCCGACATAGTGATTCACCTCTCCTTCCCGCAATCTCCACGCTTTTTCCGTCTTCTCCACTTCTTCTTTATGCACATGATAGCCGTCGTTGTAATCGAAGGACCGCACGATCAGGCAGGCGAAGATGCCGAGAGCCGCTGCTGCTGCTGCCAGATGCCACTCGAAGACGAGGAGGAAGCCGGCGACCCCGAAGACGACACCCATTACAAACGGCAGGCCCGAGTTGTTCGGCATGTGAATGTCCGCAATCTCGTCTTGCTTGAGCGTGAGCTCGGGACTGTTGGCTTTCTTCATATGCCAGAACGCATCCAGTCTGTCCACAACAGGCAGTTTGGCAAAGTTATAAGCCTGCACCGGCGAAGCCGTTGCCCATTCCAGCGTGCGCGCATTCCACGGATCGCCCGGAATGTTCCGGTCTGCATGCCGAGTGCTCCAGTAGATGTTGTAGCAGAATACGGCGAAGCCTGCAGCCAGCACAACTGAACCGAGCGCGGACACCAGGAACAGGTTCGAGAAGCCGGATTCCACCGAGAACGTGTAGCTGCGCCGCACTGCACCCTTCAGGCCGAGGAAGAACATCGGCATAAAGGTGACGTTGAAGCCGATGACGAATAGCCAGAAGTGCCATTTGCCTAGCCGTTCGTTCAGCATAAAGCCGAACATTTTCGGCCACCAGTAATAGAGTCCGGCGAAGACGGCGAAGACAACGCCCGGGATAAGCACATAGTGGAAATGCGCTACCAGAAACAGCGTATTATGGTACTGGTAATCGGCTGCGCCCATGGCCAGCATGACACCGGTAACGCCGCCGATGACGAAGCACGGCACGAAGGCAAGCGCCCACATCATCGCGGTGGTCGTGCGGATCCGCCCATGGCGCATCGTAAACAGCCAGTTAAACATCTTGACGCCGGTCGGCACGGCGATCATCATCGTCGTGATCGAGAAGAACGAGTTGACGGCAGGCCCTGCGCCCATGGTGTAGAAATGATGCACCCAGACAACCATGCTGAGCAACGCGATCCCGACAATGGAGATGACCATCGATTTATAGCCGAACAGCGACTTGCGGGAGAAGGTGGCGATGACCTCGGAGAAGATGCCGAACGCCGGCAGCGCCACAATATACACTTCCGGATGGCCCCACAGCCAGAACAGGTTCGCCCACAGCATATCCAGCCCGCCGCCGGACAAGGTGAAGAAATGAGTGCCGTACAGCCGATCGAAGGTCATCAGTCCGAGCGCGACGGTGAAGATCGGGAACGCCGCAACGATGATTACCGAGGTAATAAGCGTCGTCCAGCTGAACATCGGCATGCGCATGAGGGTCATCCCTTTGGTGCGCATCTTCAGGATCGTGACGATAAAGTTGATCCCCGACAGCAGCGTGCCGATCCCCGCAATCTGCAAGGCAACGGCGTAATAGTTGTTGCCGATGCCCGGACTGAACTCCTTGCCCGCGAGCGGGAAGTAGGACGTCCACCCGGCATCCGGCGAGCCGCCGATGACGAACGAGATATTGAACAGCATCGCCCCGCCGAAAAACAGCCAGAAGCTGAGCGCGTTCAGCTGCGGGAAGGCGACGTCGCGTGCGCCGATCTGCAGCGGGATGACGACGTTCATGATGCCGATCAGGAACGGCATCGCCATGAACAAAATCATGATTACGCCGTGCGTAGTGAAGATTTCGTTATAATGCTGGGCGTCCAGGAAGGTCATTTCCGGCCTCGAGGTTTGCGCCTTCATGAGCAGGCCGTCCATGCCGCCGCGGAAAAACATCAGAACAGCAGATATGATATACATAATTCCGATCCGCTTGTGATCGACGGTTGTCAGCCACTCGCGCCACAGCCATTTCCACCTTTTGAGATAGGTCAGGCCGGCTACGATGCCGAGCATCGTGAGCGCAATGGCGATCTGGGAACCCAGAATGAGCGGATCGCCCGTTATGAAAAACTCGTCCCACTTAATGCCCATGGTGCTCGCCTCCTTCGTTGTGGGGGGTATGGTGATGATTTTCTATTTCTGCTGATGGCCTGCGGTTCAAGTAATGGTCATCCGCTTCAAACACTCTGCCCTGATAGCCGTGATAGCGGTAAAGCTCCGGGTTCGTGTAAGTCGGCGAATCGACATCCGCGTGATTGACCCACTCAAGATGTGTATTCGTGAACGTCAGACGGCCGAGATGCGACGGCTTCAGCAGTTCCTCATACTTCTCTTCTGTTAGAGGAGGAGCGGTGGCGTGCACGTCTTCTACCCATTTCTCGAATTCCGCAGGCGTCTGCGCCAACACTTCAAATTCCATCTGCGCATAGCCGCGTCCGTTGAAGTTTGTGTTCTTGCCGAAGTAGGAGCCAGGGTGGTCTGCGACCAGGAACATTTCTGTCTCCATCTTGCCCATTGTGTATTTCTGCCCGCCCAGCGCAGGCACCCAGAACGACTGCATCGTGCTGGCCGAAGTCAGCTTGAACAGAATAGGTGTATCCGCCGGAATATTGACGTAATTGACCGTCTCGATATTTTGCTCGGGGTAACTGAAGATCCACTTCCAGTCCGCGGATGTCACATGAATCACGACCGTGTCCTTATGTTCGTAGCCCTTGGGAATCTCCTCTAAGGCATAGAGCGTCTTCACGGTAGGTACGGTCAAAGCGATAACGATCAGGATCGGGATCGCCGTCCAGATAATTTCCAGCTTGGTGCTGCCGTGCTCCTCAGGCGGATCGATATCCTCCGTACCCGGGCGCTCCCGGTATTTCCAGACAATATAGGCGAACAGTGCAAAAACAACGACAACAACAAGCAGCATCCACCAGAGCGACCAGTTGATCAGTTCCATAATGCTGCGCGCCACAGGCCCCTGCGGCCGGAAGACAACCATATTGGTCTCGCAGCCGCTCAGAATCAAGACGGGAAGGAATGCGAGTGTCAGCATCCACCGTTTTTGTGGGGGGTATCGCTTCATGGCCAGTTCATCTCCTTTTTCTCGCGGCAAGTTGGGTTCCCAGGGAAACGTTGTGCGCAATAAAGATTTGTTCAACTAGGTTTGAGAAAAATTTCACAATTCGTTCAAAAAATTTTTTTGTTTGCGTGACAGGGATCACTGCGCATGGCGCGCAAATGTGATCGAGTCCTCGTTGTGATTTTGATCATACCACGGTCATGCGCAGCCAATTGTTACGGATCGGTTAAAACTGTGACGAAAATCGGATGAAACTGTGACGGAAATGCGACGTGGGATCGGCATAAGAAAAAGCCGTCCCAATGGACGACTTTATGGTAAAATATGCTTGTATCTCACAACTTGAGTGGATTGCATCCCTCCTGGGAGGAGGTGAGCAAAAGCCTATGAAAAAAATGTACGAACCAGATCGCATCCGACAGGAAATTCCGACAGAGCCGATTCCTGACGAGGTGAGGGCGCTGTACCTTCGCCCCGGCGAAATCCTGGCGATCCAGGAACGGTTCCCCGTAGCGTTCCAGCCGCTGGGGACGCTGGAGTGGCATGGGCGGCATAACCCGATCGGTGTCGATTCGATCAAAGCTGAGCATCTCTGCGAAGAAGCAGCCAAGCAAGCAGGCGGCGTGGTTATGCCGGCCATTCATTTCGCAGCAGACGCCTACTGGGATCGCGGCTATGGCCTGGGCCACGGGATGGATGCGGCCGCAGGCTATCCGCTTCCCGGATCGTACTACCAAATCCCAACCGAACTGTTGAAGCAGTATATTCTTAACGCCTGCAGTAATTATTTGCAGCGCGGCTTCAAGCTGGTGGTGATGGTGTCGGGCCACAACCCGCCCATCCAGCAGAGCTTGATGGATGAGGTCTGCTACCTCATGAAGACGACGAACGGCGAAGAGCCGGTTTGTTTCGCGATGGATTATACGCTGATCGAAGAAGGCAACCCGAGGCGAAACAGCGATCATGCGGCTGGGGTCGAGACGAGCATGATGCTGCACTTGCAGCCGGATCGCGTCAACATGCAAGCGAATGACGGCCACGAACGCCCCGACCTAGGGCAGCTCGGCTCGTTCCCCTTCCACGAGGCTACTGCCGAGGAAGGACGAATCCGGTTCGAGCTGCAAGTGGACGGGCTGGTCAAGTTCGCGAGGGAGAGATTGCAGCGCCTGACGAAATGAAGCGGAGCGGGAAGGCCGAGTGCCTTCCCGCTTCGTTGCGTTTGGGCTGCGAATGATAGCTTCTTCCGCGGAGCGCAGTCTGAGTTCGCGCCGTCCGAATTCCTCGATGCACTTGTGAATTGGTGAATTCCATCGAAAATGCAGGCTTTAGCGCTATGCGAAACGCTGATTTGAAAAATTGCTACGAATATACAGTCTTTTTCCCCAGATCAATCGTATAAACAGATCTCAAAAATGAATTCATGCATTATCGTAGGCATTTGGAATTTAGGCCCGGTAAAGGAGGGAAAGCCTGCATTTTTCGCGTCTTTTCTAGCGAACTAGGGGGGCGCACCTCGGGTCAGGGTTTGCCGACTGAGGATGAACCTCTCTGAAGTGTAGTATTAGTTCCGAGGCGGTGAATCGAGCAAACGCCAATACCAGCCAGTTAGAGATCTCAACGTTCAATTTGAGTCCAGCACAACGGCCTAGTCTTTAATCAAATTCAAGCCCCCGCTTCCTCAAGACGAATCGCTTCAGCTCCATACCTGCCAGAATGAAAATTCCTGGAAAAAATAAATTATACAGAAGCTTCCACGCTGTGTATGTGAAGATATCCGCCGCCGCATAATGCTGAAAAATGGTGAAGAATGGATAAAGGACAGTATTTACATTATAAAGCCAATCCAAATACCAAACGATATTAGCAAACGGATTGTCTTTATGGGCTAGCGTATACAATAGGGCAAATAACCAAGAGGCCAAGCCAATTAGTGATAAAGGGATGAGAGAGATGATTTGCGTCAATATCTTCTGATGTACGTTACATAATACACCAACGGCAGCGTAATACACGATAAATCCTATGTTCGGCAACAGTAGTAAAAGGGTGTGTTCAAGATATGTATCGTTTAAGACCTGTGCAAAAAGAAAAACAGTCATAACGATGCCAACAATATGACCAACGATGGTTAGTAATATGTTCTGCTTCATGATTCACATCCTGTGGAGCTATATTTTGGAAAGTGAACGACCATATCTTCTCTTCAGCCACATGCCAGCGTAGATGAGGGCAGCGGGGAAGAGGAGGCCGTGTACGTAATAATTGAGAAACCTCCAGACAGGACCCTCTATCCATGTTAAAGGGAAGCCAAAGAGCGAGAATGAGCCGGGACCCACATGCATGAAATAGGCATAAACGAATAATTCGTTGTTGGGATCACCGCGGTAAGCTGCGATCCAGGACAGTGTGACGACAATCATGTTGATGAGCAGCAACGGCAGCAGAGACGCGAGCAGCTTGCGCCTGCCCATATCGACTGTACAGAGCCAACCCAAGCCCACAAAATAAACCAGCTGGATCAGCAGCAATAAGGTGAAAAACAGCGGAAGACGAATAGCTTGCATAATCACAAATAAGAATGTCCAACAAAATTGACCTATCAATACAATACCCCAGTTTTTAGCCAATTAAAGCCCCTCGCTTTCTCAGAACAAACCGCTTCAACTCCATACCCGCCAGAATGAAGACGGATTCAAGTGAGAGCCAATGATCGATAAATCTGTCAATCCCTTCGAAAAATGCAGGCTTTAGAGCTATCCGAAGCGCTGATTATAAAAACTACTAGGATTCCCTAGCATTTTCCACGTATTAGGTAAAGTATAACGGTAGAATTGTAGAAATAAAAGGAAAATTGGCAAAAAGGAATTGCGAAACCCCAACGATATCCCCATACCCGTTCAGCCGAGCCCACTGTCTATGCACAAAAAAGGCCAACCCCCAAGATGGTTGACCAGTTCAAAGGCGCCCAGCGAAATCCATACTTGTTGCCTTGCGAGTAATCCAATAAGCTCACCCCACCCGATACACCTTCACCTTGACGATCTTCTTGTCGTCGGCTTCCTCGACCTTGAAGAGCACGTCGTTGAACTCGATCTCGGAATGATCGTCCGGTCCGGGAATGCGGCCCAGCTGGCCGATGAGGAACCCGCTCAAGGTGTCGTACTCCTGAAGCGGCAGCTCTACGTCCAACACATTCGCCACCGTATCCAGATCGATCATGCCCTGCATCAGATAAGTCTGCTCATCGAGCTTAAGGATCTCCTTCTCCTCTTCGTCGTACTCGTCGAAGATGTTGCCGACGATCTCCTCGATCAGATCCTCTATTGTCACAATACCGGCCGTGCCGCCATACTCGTCGAGTACGATGGCCATATGCACCTTGTGCTTCTGCAAATCGCGGAACGCCTCGTCGGTTTTCCTCGACGATGGGATGAACAGAGGTTTGCGAATCAAGCGCAGCAGATCAAAGCTGTCCCCGTCGCAATCCTCGATAAACGGCAATATATCCTTGACATGAAGCAGACCGACAATGTTGTCCATCCGTTCCTCGTAGACGGGGAAGCGCGTGAACTTCTCCTCCTGAATGAGCCGCACCATTTCCCGCAGCGAGTAGTGAACGGGAATGCCGATGATATGCGTGCGATGCGTCATGATCTCGGACACCGTCTTGTTGTTGAATTCGAACACGTTGTTGATCATGATTTTTTCCGTCTCTTGGATCGTGCCGCGCTCCTTGCCCAAATCGACCATCATCCGAATTTCTTCCTCGGTCACCTGCTCGTCCTGCTCATGCGGATCGACGCCGAACAGGCGGACGATCAGATTGGTGGACAAGGTGAGCAGCTTGACGAAGGGGGCGGTGATGACGGACAGGACAGTCAGCGGGCGAACGGCAAACATGGCGATCAGCTCTGCCTTGCGCATGGCCAGCCGCTTCGGCACAAGCTCGCCGAACACGAGGGTGAAGTAAGAGAGGATGAGGGTAATGAGAGCGACAGATAATGTGCCCAGTAACGTTCGGGACAAGGGGACGCCCTGCCGCATCAGAAATTCGGCCAGCTGCCCGGCGAATTTCTCGGCGGCGAAGGCGCTCGCCATAAAGCCTGCCAAGGTAATGCCGATCTGGATCGTGGCCAGGAAGCGGCTCGGTTCCGAGAGCAGCGACTGAAGCATTTGCATCTTCGGATGGCCTTCTTCCGCCATTGTCTTCACCTTGTTGTCGTTCAGCGAAATCAGCGCAATTTCCGAGGCGGCAAAAAAAGCATTCAGTACGATAAGGACGAATAGCACGATGATTTCTGTCATGGCAGCATTCACTCCAGTTGCAGCAGCGCTTCTATGTTGTTATCAACCAGGTCCGCGTATGCCCTGAACCCGGCATAGAGGTGCCAGCACGTTCTCCATACGGTTCGCTCAGGTATCGTGAAGTTCTGCTTCGCGATTTTCCGCGAGACTTGCGGCTTCATTGTCTTCATTATGCGTTGCCAGGCCAGAAATCATGCAAAAAAAAGAAGCCCTTCCCAGTCCGGGGACCGCGGAATGACTTCCATTCTGTTCATTGCCCAATCTACATCGTGAATATATGATTGCCAATGGTTTTAATGGCTGGACGTGTGCGAATCCAGGCATTGGTTGCTGTGCGCGGGTTGTAATAGAACAAAGCCTCCCCCGAAGGGTCCCAGCCTCTGACAGCTTCCTCCGCTGCGCGGTAAGCCGTCGCGTTCGGCGTCAGCCAGAATTGGCCGTCATCCACTGCAGTGAACGCTCTTGGCTGGAACACGACTCCGCGGATCGTGTTCGGAAATTCGCTCGATTGAATGCGGTTCATCACGACAGCGCCGATCGCCACTTGCCCGATGTAGGGCTCGCCCCGGCCTTCGCTGTATATCGTCTTGGCCAGAATATCCATTTCCTCGCGATTCAAAGTATATTTCCGCAGCGCTTTCCACGTCTGGGCGCCGGTAATGCCATCACCGGGCAAACCGTAATCTTGCTGGAAGCGTTGAACGGCACGAATCGTTTCTCTGCCGTACTTTCCGTCGAGCGGTTGCTGGTAATAGCCCAGTACCTTCAAGCGATATTGGACATCCCATACGTCGCCATTTGCGCTGCCTGATTTCAACACAGTTGCGGCTTGAGCCGATTCTGGCAGGATCCCCGTTATGGCCAGCATTAAGGCAATAAAGGACACGAACACCTTTTGCTTCATGTTAGTCATCGGTTGGTTCCTTTCCTCTAAATATATTTTTTTGTCCTGTGCACATGGGCTCCAGAACTTCTTGCATGGTAACATAGATAGAAAGAGCAATGCATTATGGTTTTTTTGGAAAAAGGGAAGGGAGAGAGGCAGATGAGCATATCGAACAATGGACATGCGGAGCATGTGCGACGTGCCCTGGCTGGCAGGCAGGTGAAGCTGCCTGGAGGCGCCACGGTGCCGACATTGGGACAAGGCACCTGGTATATGGGACAGAATCGGGCCAAACGGCAAGAGGAAATCAACACCCTGCGGCTAGGTGTCGAATTGGGCATGACCCTAATTGATACGGCGGAAATGTATGGGGAAGGGGAAGCGGAAAAGCTGGTTGGCGAGGCGATCCGGGACATCCGGGATGAAGTGTTTCTTGTGTCCAAGGTGTACCCGCACAACGCGGGGCTTGGGAGGATCGCGCGCAGCTGCGAGCAGAGCTTGCAGAGACTGGGCACAGACTGCCTGGATTTGTACTTGTTGCATTGGCGCGGCACTGTGCCGTTCAGCGAGACGATTGAGGGGATGGAACGGCTGGTGGAAGCGGGCAAGATCCGCAGCTGGGGTGTCTCCAATTTGGACACGGCGGATATGAAGGAGCTGGTGTCCCAGGCCAGAGGTACCAACTGCGTTACGAATCAAGTGCTCTACCATTTAGGGTCGCGCGGCATTGAATATGATTTGCTTCCCTGGCAAAGAGCGAAGGGCATGCCGATCATGGCGTATTGCCCGTTGGCGCAAGCGGGCACGCTGCGGCGGGGACTGGTGGAGCATCCGACGGTACAAGCCATCTCGCACAATCGCGGAATGACAGCCTACCAGCTGCTTCTAGCTTGGAGCATCCGCGAGGAGGAGGTCATAGCGATACCGAAAGCCTCCACGGAAGCGCATGTACGCGAGAACGCGGCATCTGTTCACATAGAACTGTCGGATGAAGAGCTGCGGCTGCTCGACGAAGCATTCCCGCCTCCAGTCCGAAAGCTGCCGTTGGATATGGTGTAGGCGAGTGGATGCAAGCCAAGTTTCACATATGATACACCGGAGTGGGAAGATCAGACCAGGTCCCGTCTCCTAAGCTCGCAGCAAATCAGGTCGAACGGCAGGCTTGCCGATGTGACCGGAGGATATTCACATTATCCACAAACCTATCCACAACACTCACAACGTCCCGGCTCTGTCTGTGCACAAGATTTCGTTGTCCCTATTAACATATCCACAGAAAACCTTATCCACAAGCGAAACATGTCGAATTCGGGCGGATTTATCCACAATATTGGCGCAAGAATGAGGCGCTCAGCTTGGGTATGATAAGCGAGGCAGGCTGTTGGATTGTGGACAGCCCGCTCGATGTGTGATTTTTTTACAGAAAGTGTGGATTTCTTAAGCAATTCGGGTCGTGACCGCCGTTCCCGGGCTGGTTCGATTATAATGGGCCTTAACGAAGCGAGAAGGGATGAGGCCCATGACAACACGCAGTATAGACAAGGTTCTGGTAACTGTGAAGTATCCGCCGCATCATTTCGAGCGGCTGCGCAAGGCATTTGCCCCGGCTGAACTCTTCATTGTAGACAAGCATGATGAGGAAGCAATGCGAGCCGCGCTGGAAGTGGCCGATGCGGCAGTGCTGGAAGGAGACCTGGATGAGCGGTTTTGGCAGGCTCCGAAGCTGAAGTGGGTTCACTGTGACCATGCCGGGTTGAACGGCTCCGCCCGTCCGGAGGTTTTCGAACGCGGACTGCTGGTGACGGGATCTGCGGGACGTTCGGCCCCGGTTCTAGCCGAGCACGTCATGCTGTTCGCACTGCTGCATGTGTATCAATACGCGAATTTTTACGAGGCGCAAAAGCGGCATCAATGGGGCGTGCCGGGCTATGAGCAGCTGCGCGGCTTATACGGGAAGACCATGGGGATTGTTGGGCTTGGACATACCGGCAAGGAGCTGGCCGTGCGCGCCAAAGCATTCGGCATGCGTGTGCTCGGCTATCGGCGCAGCATAGGCTCGCCTCCGCCGGGAGTTGACCTCCTGTATAGCGCCGAAGTCGGCGACTCGCTGGATGCGCTGCTGCAGGAAAGCGATATTGTCGCATTGGCGCTTCCGCTCACGGACCACACGCATCATCTGATCGGCGAACGGGAGCTGCGGCTGATGAAGCCGACCGCTTGTTTGATCAATATGGCGCGCGGGGCTGTAGTGGACGAAGCGGCATTGGTCAAGGCGCTGCATGACGGCGTCATCGGGGGCGCCGGGCTCGACACCTATGTGCAGGAGCCGCTGCCGCCGGACAACCCGCTGTGGGACGCGCCGAACACATACATGACGCCGCACTGCACCCCAGCCGTGCCGGATCGGATTGGTCGCTCGCTTGACATCATCTGCGAGAATATAGAACGCTTCCGGGATGGCAGGGAGTTGCTGAACCTGTTGCGTCCGGATGAACGGTATACAAAGGGCTGATACGGAACCGGAACCGCTCCGAGCTAATTAGAAGCTGCCTCCTTGTCGTAAATGACTTGGGGGGCAGCTTCTTTTAGGCTGAGGCCAAACAGATTGCGTCTCTATTGTCTCGAACAAAGCCGCCTGTCCGGTCATCGCGGACTCGACCATTGCCACGGCTCACTCCGTATGAACCGATCCATGGGCGGCTGCATATGATTGCTAAAACGATCATCTTCGCGCAAGAATCGGGCGCAGCTCTCAGAAGGGGCGGCAACGAATCCGTACGGTCTGCGGAGGCGTCCCGGATGTTGGTTATTCAGCGAATGCCGCTGCGGATCAGGGATTCTTGTTTTTTTCCACAGAAAAGGATTGACGAATGCTTAGGATAACCGCTAATATGAGACAATAACCAATAATTCATACCTTTTTAGTGGGGATTCGATGGAGAGAAGGAGAGCGGGCAGAGTATGACCTATCTGGTAATAGCGGTCGCGTTGTTTTTTGCCATGAATATCGGTGCCAGCGGCGCCGCAGCCACGATGGGCGTAGCCTATGGAAGCGGCGCGCTGCGCAAGCTTGCGGCACTGATCCTCGTAGGCATTGGCGTATTTCTCGGTGCGTACTTTGGCGGAGGGGAAGTAGTCAAAACCTTGGGTTCAGGCATTATTCCCACTGATTTGCTGTCTATTCCGATCGTGTTGATTATTCTCATTGGGGCGGCAGGAACGCTTTTTCTCGCCAACCTGCTGGGCATTCCTCTGTCTACAAGCGAGGTGACAGTTGGTTCCGTGGTCGGTGTGGGTGTCGCCTACCAAGTGCTGTACGTGAAAAGCCTGCTCGTGATCGTATCCTTCTGGCTGATCATTCCGCTGCTGGCGTTCGGGATTTCCTGGGTAGCGGGACATTTGATCCGCCGGCTGGAGCAGCGCGACGCCCGTTGGCGGGGCGAGGGCAGCCGCGGCTGGCGAAGGACGCTTATGCTGCTTGTTATCGGCGCAGGCTTCGTCGAAGCGATCTCCGCAGGCATGAACAACGTGGCCAATGCAGTGGGACCGCTAGTTGGCGCGGGCTTGATGAGTACGGAAGACGGGATTCTCTGGGGAGGATTGTTTGTGGCGCTTGGAGCCTTGCTGCTTGGCGGGCGGGTGTTGGAGACGAACGGCAAGAAAATCACGCAGCTGTCGCTGCTGCAAGGCACAGCCATATCCGGGACGGGCGGCTCCCTGGTCATCGCGGCCTCCCTGTTTGGCATCCCGGTTCCGCTGACTCAGGTGACGACTACGGCCATTATGGGGATCGGAGCCGTTAATCAGGGCATGAAAGTGTGGCAAAAGGGCATCGTTCTGAAAATATTGAAGGTTTGGCTTGTCTCTCCTTTGTTGTCTCTCGTCGTTTCTTTTACACTGGTCAAAATATTTGTCGATCCCGAGCCCTACCAAGTCGTTGTAATGACGGCTGGATTGATCGCACTGATTGGGTTGAAGAGTCTGTATAACAGTGCGCAGGCAGAGAAGCGCACTGTTCATGAAGAAGGCGGAGGAATCTAACTACGCTAGAACGACAGGTTCGTCAGCTGGCGCGCAAGCTGGGGAAAGTGAATCACTTGCGCACAATAAGAAGGCGATACTGTGCCAACAGGTCTGTTCCGGCATGGGAGAGAGGGTTTTCTTAGGAGGATAGGGGGAATTTCTTTGGCAGTTGCGCGCGGCTGCAAGGGAATTCTCTTTTTTTCTTGTAATCGTATGAGAAAGCAACGGAACGACGAAGAAGCATCTAGAGGGAGGGGATTCTGATCGAACCGATCAAGCTGAAGCCCACGCGAGTGTGGAGAACCTATGTAGGCGGAGCGATGCTGGAACGGTGGCGAAGCGCCGCAGCGCCCTCCGACGGACGATTTCCAGAGGAGTGGGTCGCCTCAGTCGTCAAGGCGCGAAATCCAGGCAGGGAGGACGAGGTCCATGAGGGATTGACCTTTCGGGAAGACCAGCCGGACCAAGCGTTGCGCAATTATATTGAAGCGAATCCTGAAGAGGCGCTGGGCGCGGCGCATGCGGCCAAGTACGGCGCTCATCCAGGGCTGCTGGTCAAGCTGCTGGATGCGGCAGAGCGGCTGGCCATTCAAGTGCATCCAGACAAGCCGACAGCGGAAAAGCTGTTTCAATCCGCTTACGGAAAGACAGAAGCCTGGTACTTTCTCGGGGGGCGGAACATTGCAGGTGAAGACCCTTACGTTCTGTGCGGCTTCAAGCCGGGCATGACGCGGGAGAAGTGGGAGCGGCTGTTCCATGCTCAGGACATCGAAGGAATGATCCAATCGCTGCATAAAGTGTACCCGAAGCCCGGAGATATAATGTTGATCCGTGGCGGAATTCCCCACGCGATCGGTCCTGGCAACTGGATGGTGGAGATTCAGGAGCCGACAGATTTCACTATCCGGACAGAGCGTGCCACACCATCCGGTCTGGCCTTAACCGATCAAGCGATCCATCAAGGATTGGGCTACGAGCGGATGTTCGACTGCTTCCATTATGACACGTATACGGAAGAGGAGATGCTGAGGCTGTGCAAGCTGACCGCAAGTGTCGCGGAACGCGGGCAGGGGTGGCAGATCAAGCAGCTGATAAGCTATAACGATACGCCGTATTTCAGCATGGATCAGCTGGAGCTGGAGAATGGCGCGATCGGGCCGGCCTGGACGGCGAACGGTCGATTCGCTGTCATGATTGTGCTTGGGGGCAGCGGCTATGTTCACTGGGGAGACCGGAAGAAAAAGGTGGAGCAAGGGGATCAGCTTTTCATACCGGCCGAATTGCCTGCCGTCGTATTTGCCAGTGAAGACGGACCGCTTCAGATTGTCAGGTGCTTGCCGCCTGCGTTATCGTAAACCTATCTTGGCTGTTCTTCCATCCTGAGGGGTGGCAGGACAGTCTTTTTTTTTATGATAGGCGAACGAATCGGAAAACAGAGTCGAAAAAAAGCGGGGCGCGAAAAAGATGTCAAAACGAGTCAGTTAGCATTTGTTATTGAATAAATTAGATTTTTATAATAACATAAATATACTAAGGGGAAGTGGTTTTATATAGTTCTATAAAATGAAAGCCCATACATATCGATATAACGGAAATGATTGGGCTGTATTAAGGTTTTATCCCTCCTCTTTGTTAGCATCTTGTTATTTCGCTAGGGTGGTGGTGAATGGCATTTCTTTATTTCTCAGTCATCATGGTTTTGGTTGTAAGATGTATGCTTCACCAATCGTGAAAATAAGGAGGATCGCACATGAACAGAACTAGGAAATTATTCATCACGATGATCGTTGCTGCGATGATGGTATCGCTTGCGGCCCCGGCATTTGCACAATCCGTTTATTCGGATGTATCTGGGCATTGGGCGGAGTCGGGTATTGAAAGATGGCAGGCGCATGGGGTCATCCAAGGCTATCCGGATGGTTCCTTCCGGCCGAATGAGCCTGTGACAAGAGCGGAGTTCGTCACCATTCTGAACGGAATATTCGGCTTCTATGCAGAAGGGAATCGGTCATTCGCGGACGTACCGGCTGAAGCCTGGTACGCCAAAGGCATGGCTGTAGCCCGGCAAGCCGGATATTATGAAGGCTTCCCGGGGAATCTGGCCCGACCATCGGAGGCATTGACCCGGCAGGATGCCGCAGCCTTGCTGGCGCGCATGTTTGCGCTGGAACCGGAAGCCGGCACAGAGAAGAACTTTGCCGATCAAGCGAGCATAGCCCCTTATGCGGCTGAAGCGGTGCAGGCACTCGCTGGCAATGTAAGCGGTTACCCGGATGGCACCTTCCGTCCATCGGGGCTCATTACCCGAGCAGAGGTCGTTCAATTGATGAACCAGCTGATCGCCGGTTTCTTTGCCCGGCCAGGCGAGGTTGAAGGCGGCACGATTTCGGGCAATGCTGTGATCAATCAGAAAGATGTAGTCCTGAAAAACGCCACGATCTTGGGCAACCTGTATATTGCTCCCGGTGTGGCGGACGGGGATGCAGCGTTGGATGCAGTCACGGTGGAAGGCACAACCTTTCTCTCCGGGGGCGGCGAGCATACAGTAGGTGCCAACGACTCGACCTTCGCCGATATCGAGATTGAGCGCAAGGAAGGCGCTCTGCGTTTCCAGACCAGCGGTCCAACGACGATTGACAGCATTACAGTCAGGACGCCGGCAACGCTCGAGCTGGGCGAAGGCACTACAGTGAAGAAGGTCGTCATCTACGCAGACGGCACGCAGATTGTTGGAGATGGCAGCATTGAGGTATTGATCATAGAGGCGGATGGGGTAACCGTCAATGGAGAACCGGTGGAGCGCGGCGAAACTTCGGTAGGCGGCGGCACTGTCGGCTTTGTTCCGGGCGGCGGCTCCAGCTCCAGCGGCGGCGGTGGCAGCCGTCCAGACCGCGGCAACAACAATGTCATTGACCTGGTGGACAAGGATGCGACGCCGATGACACAATCCTTGTTTGCCTACTTATTGAATACCCAAGGCAAGCAGATTATTTTCGGTCAGCAGCATGTGACGGACGAAGCGTTGTCCGATGCGGTGAATGCCGATGGCGTCGTTTCGGACGTTTACAATTCCGTCGGCGACTATCCGGGTTTGTTTGGCTGGGATACGCTCAGCCTGGACGGCTATGAGAAGCCCGGTTCGACCAGCGCTTCGCCGGAAAGCAATGTGAACGCGTTGATTGCTGAGATGAAGCGCGCCCATGATCTTGGCGGCATTCTTACGCTGAGCATGCATCCGCGGAACTTCGTGACAGGCGGCGCCTATAATGATGTGTCGGGCAAGGTTGTGGACAAGATTTTGCCAGGCGGCAGCCACAATGCAGAGTTCAATGCGTGGCTGGACAATATCGCGGCATTCGCCAATGGACTGGTGGATGAAGAAGGTCGTCATATTCCCGTCTTGTTCCGACCGTTTCACGAGCAATCCGGCGGATGGTTCTGGTGGGGGACGACGTATACGACAGTAGATGAATATAAAGAATTGTATCGCTACACGGTGGAATATTTGCGCGACAAGAAGGACGTGCACAATTTCCTCTACGTGTATTCCCCGAACGGACCATTTGGCGGGAACGCCGAGAGGTTTTTGACCTGGTACCCAGGGGATGATTATGTCGATGTATTGGGATTGGATCAATATGACAATAAGGATAATGCTGGTTCTGAGGGCTTCCTGAACGGATTGGTCGAGGATTTGGGCATGATTAGCCGCTTGGCTGAGGAAAAAGGCAAGATCTCCGCCTTCTCGGAGTTTGGCTACAGTCCGCAGGGGATGAACAAGACAGGGAACAATCCGGTGTGGTTCACCAGCATGCTGAATGCGATCAAAGCCGATCCGGATGCGCGCAAAATCGCCTATATGCAGACTTGGGCGAACTTTGGCTTCCCTACGAACGTTTTTGTTCCTTACAGGGATGTAAAGCTTGTTGATCCTGACACGAACGAACCGTATGGCGATTCCGACTTACTGCCGGATTTTATTGATTTTTATGAGGACAGCTATACAGCTTTCTCCCGTGATTTGGTTGGCGTCTACGACTACAAGGCGAATGTGAAGCAAGATAAGCCTTCCTTCATGCATGTCGTTTCGCCGCTTGAGCAGCAATCATTGAAGGAGGAGACACTCACCATTCGCGCGCGTGTGCTGCATGCGGATCATGCGAGGGTGACTTACAGCGTGAATGACTCGGAAGAGGTCGAGATGACGCTGGATGAGGAAGGATTCTATTACATGGGCAGCTGGACACCAGATGCCACGCATAATGGCACCATTGTTGAGGTAACCGTACGCTTGTATGAAAACGGCTGGATCACGCACGAGTCGACCAAGCTTGTGCAAGTGCAGGTGCCGGAAATCCTGATAGACACGTATACGTTCGATGACGATTTGGAAGGCGTTGCGTACGCGGGGGCTTATTATAATGCGATAGGCGGCGATCCCGGTACGGGCAGCATCGAGCATGCGGTTATCGACGGCAACGGCGTGCTGCAGCTGAATGTAACCGATATGGTCTATACGGACAGCTGGCAGGAGCTCAAGCTGGAGCTGAAAAACATCGATGACGCTGTGTTGCGCTTGACCAACCGTGTGAAATTTGAAGTGATGGTTCCAGTAGATGCCGGAAGCAAGAGCGCGGACGCGCAAGTGCAAGGCGTAGGCCTGCTGCCGCCGGACTATGGCACGAAGTATGAAGCGGCAGGAGCGCTGCTGAGCAGCCTGACCGTAACAAACAATGTATACAAGTATGAAGCGGTCGTCACCTTCCCGCAGCCGCAAAAGCTCGAGGAAGCGGAAGGCATTGCTCTGTCGATCGTGGGCAAATATTTAGAGCATGAAGGTCCGATCTACGTAGACAACATTGCGTTCTATCGCGCCTTCATGGAAGAGCCGGATGACCCGGCTATTGTCGATACCTTCGAAGGGTATCAGGGGCTGGATGCCTTGCTCCGCAACGCTTACACCATAGAAGGCGACAATCCGGTCATCCTCTCGCTTAGTCCGGATGTGAAGGGCGACGGACACTTCGGGCTGCGCTATGAATACGATCTTGATCGCGAGTATGTCGGCATTACGAAAGCGTTGAATACGGATTGGTCCTCATTCAACAAGCTGCGCTTCTGGCTGAAGCCGGACGGCTCCGGGCAGAAGCTGGTTCTGCAATTTACGTTCAGCGGCATCGCTTATGAGGCTTATCCATCGCTGGAAGGAACAGAAGAAGGATGGGTGGACATCCATCTGAACGACTTCGTTCCGGCCCAATGGGAGACGGCGCACCAAGGCAGAGCCTTGACGAAGAAAGACCTTCAGAACGTGACGAAGTTCGGTCTCTTCATCAATCTGCAGCCGGGTGAATCCGATCGTCCGGCCAGCGTGATTTACATTGACGAAATTCAGGCGATCTACGACGAGTCTGCGGATGAGGTGCCAGGTGACGGACCTCCTCCGCTGGCGCCCGGTTTGATCAACGACTTTGAAGAAGACCGCGGCGGCTGGGCGATTGAGCACAGTGTCAACAATGCCAATGCGAGAGAGCTGGGCATCTCGACAGATGATCCGGCTTCCGGCTCGGCTTCCTTGTCCGTGACGTTCGATCTGGACGGAACAGACTTCGAGATTGCGCGTGTCGAAGGCTTGAACATTTCGAAGGTCGATACGCTGCAATTGAAGGCGAAGCTGTCGAATGGCTTCGCCAACGCAGTGCTCTACCTGAAGGACAGCGACTACGGCTGGCACGCGACAGAGCCGGTTGCGCTCTCGACTGAGACGTATACGACACTGTCCTTGCCAATCGATAAAATTCCGGGACCGGAAGCGATTTATGCGATTGGCGTGAAGCTTTCTGACTTCAGCGGCACAGGCTCGGCCAAGCTCTATATCGATGATGTGGAGCTGCTGGCGGAAGGCAGCGGCGGCACCGCGCCCGGCATCTTGCACGACTTCGAAATCGATGTGGAAGGCTGGCAGGCAGTCAATGCGAGCGGCGGTCCGTGGGTGACGGATGAATGGGCCGCGTCCGGCTCGCAATCGCTTAAGGCTGACATTCCTTTGGGAAGTGAGATCAATGTAGAGCTGAAATCCACAGCCAACCGTGATTTCAGCGGTTTGTCCGCGCTGAAGGCACAGGTCAAGCAAGCTTCTTGGGGGGACGCGGGCAGCGGCATCAAGGCGAAGCTGTTCGTGAAGACCGGAGCCGGATGGGCTTGGGCCGACTCGGGAGAAGCGTCGCTCAACAGCGACAGCGGGACCGAATTGACAATTGACCTGACTGCGGTAAGCGATCTGGATCAGGTGAAGGAAATCGGCATTGAAATCATTGTTCCGGCTGACAGTGCAGATGATGTTACGGCCGTCTATGTCGATCATGTAGTTCTGGAATAAAGGGCGAAGCTGCAAGTCCGGCCACTGTACCGGACTTGCGGCATCCAGATTGGCATTTCGATACCCTCTATGCGGAAATGGGGAAGAACGCTCCCTTTTCTCGTATAGAGGGTTTGTTATGTCCGTGTGACCGAGCGCATTGCTGCGAATCGAGGCCCGAGGAGGCTATTCGCCATAACCAAGCACCATGGCTCTGCCACAGGAGGCGCAGCATCCATAAAAAATGTAACCGCTTGCAAAAAAGTTGCAGGAACTTTTCGAAAGAAGTTGAATACGTATGATAGAAATGGCATGAATCTTCAGTCAACTTGCTTATGAGAAAGTGAATACATTCACAAAGTGAGGAGGCGAGAACACTGCTGCACATTGTCGTATGTATCAAGCAGGTGCCAGACAGCAGGGAAATTCGGATTGATCCCGCAACGAACACGCTGATTCGCCAGGGCGTTCCGAGTATTGTCAATTTTTACGATCTGCATGGATTGGAGGAAGCGCTTCGAATCAAGGAGGAGACGGGGGCGCGGGTTACGGTCGTTACGATGGGTCCACCTCCGGCTGAGAAGAGTCTCAAAACCTGCATCGCGCTTGGCGCGGATGAAGCAGTGCTTGTGACAGACAGAGGGTTTGCCGGAGCGGATACCTTGGCTACGTCTTATGTGCTGGCGAAGACGATTCAGAAGGTAGAGCAGGAATGGGGCAAGGTCGATATGGTGTTCTGCGGAAAGCAGACGCTCGATGGCGATACGGGTCAAGTAGGACCGGGCATCGCCTGCCGGCTCGATCTCGAGCAGCTTACGTATGTAAGCGAGGTCAAGCAGGTGGACCCGATCCGGCGTACGGTACGGGTTGGCCGCAAGCTGGAGGACGGGGCAGAGACGGTGGAGACCCGGATGCCTGTGCTCCTTACAGCCTTGAAGGAGCTGAATCGGGTACGCCGCGCATCGCTGCCGGGTGTCATTCGCGGGCATCGGTACAAGCCGATCGTCTGGACGACAGCCGACTTCCCCGATTTGGACAGGTCGCAAATCGGCTTGAAGGGTTCGCCTACCATTGTGGCCAAGACATGGGTGCCGGAAGCTAAGAAGGTTACATGCCAATGGTTGAGCGGGGAGAATGCGCAAGCCGCGGCGGCAGGAGCCTGCGACGCGTTGTGGGACAACAATCTGCCAGCCCGTCTGGGATGGATACGAGGAGGTGCTGTCCATGACTGATGCGGTTCAAGTGCAGGAATATGATTGGTCCGGGTATCGCGGCGTGCTGATTTATGTGGAGCAGCGGGAGGGCAGGGCGAAGCCGGTTTCCTGGCAGCTGCTCGGACAAGGGCGAAGGCTGGCGGATAAGCTCCATACGCATCTGATGGCTGTCGTGATCGGAGGCCAGATCGAGCATCTGGCGAAGGATGCTGTAGCATACGGCGCCGACCGGGTTTATATCTGCGAGGCCCCGGAGCTCCGTGACTACCGGACTCGCCCTTACAGCCGGCTTATGATGCAGCTGATCGAGGAGGTCAAGCCGGAGATCGTGCTGTTCGGCGCCACGGCGACCGGCCGGGACTTGGCAGGGGCAATCGCTACGCATCTGCCGACAGGGCTTACGGCGGACACGACCGAACTCGATGTCGAGCCCGATCCGTCGAGACTGCTGCTTGCAAGCAGACCAGCCTTCTCCGAGAAGATGATGGCGACGATCCTTTGCAAGCAGTACCGGCCGCAAATGGCGACGGCGCGAGCGGGCGTGTTCGAGGCGCTTCCCCGGGACAATCAGCGAAGTGGCGAGGTGCTTCGGCTGGAAAGTCGAATGGGAGAAGACGACATTGCCGCGAAGGTGCTGGATTTCGTCCGCGACCAAACGAGCGTCAATCTGGAGGAGGCGGAGGTCATTGTGGCGGGAGGACGCGGCTTGGGCGGGCCGGATGCATTTCGGCTGCTTGAGGAACTGGCGGAGGCCATGGGCGGCGTGGTGGGCGCATCCCGTGCCGCTGTCGATGCCGGCTGGATCGGCCACGAGCATCAGGTCGGGCAAACCGGCTATACGGTGAGGCCGAAGCTGTACTTCGCGATTGGCATCTCCGGCGCGGTCCAGCATACGGTAGGCATGTCCAATGCCGAGCTGATCATCGCGATCAACAAGGACAAGGAAGCTCCAATCTTCCAGTTTGCTCATTACGGCATTGTGGGCGACCTGTTCCAGATTGTTCCGGCTCTGACGGAGGAAGTGAAGCGAAGAAAGCTGGCGGGCGAGCCGCTGGCGAGCGAAGAAGGGGAGGTGGGCGCATGAACGAGAAGTTTGACGCTGTCGTCGTGGGCGCCGGACCGGCAGGAGCCGCGGCCGCGATGACGCTCGCCCGGGCCGGACTGTCGGTCGTCCTGCTGGAGAGAGGCGAATTTCCAGGGGCTAAAAATCTGTTCGGCGGCGTACTGTATCGCAAGCAGATCGAAGAGTTCGTCCCGGAGTTTTGGAAGGAGCGCAACGCGCCCATAGAGCGGCATATTGTAGAGCAGCGCATCTGGATGATGGGCGAGGACTCGATGGTGACATTCGGCCATCGGAACGAAAAGTATAAGGAGCCATACAACTGCTTCACCGGCCTGCGCGTCAAGTTCGATCAATGGTTCGCGAATAAAGCCGTCGAAGCGGGAGCGATTCCCGTATATGAAACGGTTGTACTGGACGTAATTCGCGAGGGCAGCCGCGTCGTCGGCGTGAAGACGGATCGCGAGGATGGCGATCTCTACGCAGATGTAGTGGTCATCGCCGATGGCGTCAACTCGCTGTTGGGCAAGAAGATGGGCATCCATCGGGAATGGCAGCCGGATGAAGTGTCGCTGGCCGTGAAGGAAGTGATCGCGTTGCCGAGGGAGAAGATTGAGGATCGCTTCAATCTGGAGGGCAACGAAGGCGTGACGATTGAATTTATGGGCCAGACCTCGCTTGGCATGGCGGGCATGGGTTTTTTGTACACGAATAAGGAGACGCTTTCGCTTGGCATTGGCGTCATGGTCAACCACCTTCGCGACAAGCGGATCAAGCCGTACGCCATCCTCGACGCAGTCAAGCAGCATCCGATGCTGCGCAAGCTGATTCAGGGCGGGGAGACGCTGGAGTATTCCGGCCATCTAATCCCGGAGGGCGGCTTTCACTCCATTCCGCCGTTGTCCGGCGAAGGCTGGGTCGTCTGCGGCGATGCCGCGCAATTGGTCAACTTCGTGCATCGCGAAGGCACGAATCTGGCGATGACGAGCGGCCGGCTGGCAGCGGAGGCCATCATCGAAGCGCGAGATGCCGGCGACATGACGCCGACTGCGCTGCAGCGCTATGATGAGAAGGTGAGGGCTTCCTTTATTCACAAGGATTTGAAGAAATATAAGGGCATGCATGCCATGCTGAAGGAAGAGGATCCGGAGCTGCTCTTCGACAAGCTGCCGCGCGCCCTGAACGAAGCGGCCTACCAGATGTTCCTCGTCGACGGAGAACCGAAGGCGGAGAAGCAAAAGAAAGCAGTGGGCATCGTGAAGGGGGCCGCAGGCGGAACGTTGAATATGATGAAGCTTGGATGGAAAGGATGGAGGGCGATGAACGGATGAGTCAACAAAAGATAGCTGATCGGCTGTTTACGATTCGTTACAAGTGTGATGACAAATCCCATCTGACGATTAAGGAAACGGAAACATGTCTGAAATGCACGACGAAAGACTGCAACTTTTTTTGTCCGTCGGATGTGTATGAATGGGATAAGCTGCAGAAAATCACCACGGTAGCTTACGAGAATTGTATCGAATGCGGCACCTGCCGCATTGCGTGCCCGTCGGACAACATCGAATGGGTTTATCCGACTGGCGGTTACGGCATTACGTACAAGTACGGATAACATCGATTTGCATCTCCTTTTCGTTCTGACGGACACGAATGCCGAAGGGGCAAGCTTCCAGGCATATGTGTCCGTCAGAACGGGGGGACTGGCTTCAGCTTCATGGCTTTGATGAAGCAATTTCAGCGGCGCAGGTGTATGCAAAAATAAGTTTTCCTTTTCCCCCTCTTGTGATAAATTGAGAATATTGCAACATCCCTCGGGCGCGATCATACCATAAACTCGAGAGATGCCTAATGGCTACAGCGTTGCATCATGAGAAGGAGGGCATACCATTGGCTGCGGCACTGATTGGAAGCTTCATCTCCGCTATGGCGACCGTACTCGGCGCAATTCCGATTCTCATAGTGAAGCGGCTGTCTGAGAAGTGGAAGGACATTCTGATCGCCTTCACGGCAGGGATTATGGTCTCGGCTTCCACCTTCGGGCTTATGCCGCAAGCGATCGAGGAATCGGGCATCTTGGCTCTGACGGTCGGGTTTTTGATCGGCATTGTCGTACTCGATCTGATTGAACGGAATATCCCGCATATTGATGTGGAGAACGATGCCAGTTCAGGCATCGGCTCATTTGACAGCAAGTCCTTGCTCGTCATCATTGCGCTTTTTATTCATAATATTCCCGAAGGGCTGAGCACAGGATTCAGTTATGCGAGCCAGAATGAAAGCCTGGGGCCGATGGTGGCGATAGCGATCGGAGCGCAAAATATGCCGGAGGGCCTTATCCTTGCGGTATTTCTGGTCAATTCCAATGTCAGCAAGCTGAAGTCCTTGATGATCGTTACCTTGACCGGCCTGATGGAGGTTGTATCTGCGATAGTCGGCTACTTTGCAGCCAGCTACATTCAGGTGCTGATCGGTTACGGCCTGGCCTTTGCTGCAGGCGCCATGATGTTTATTGTGTACAAGGAACTGATTCCGGAAAGCCATGGACACGGCTATGAACGGCCGTCCACGTACTCCTTTATTCTGGGATTACTTGTCATGGTGTATATCAGCTACGTATATGGGTAATCATTGAATTGAGCGCCTGTTGTGATTCACAAGCAAATATGGTATCATTGTATTATCGTGACCAAAGAGACCTTATACACATTCACATATGGTAAAGGGTATCCTGTGGTGATACGATGGTACCTTTTGCTATATGTGAATTTTTTATTTGGCGAACGAATAAAGAAAGATCATGTAAATTTATTGATGGAGGTAATCCCATGCAAAACGGAACAGTAAAATGGTTTAACGCAGAGAAAGGCTTTGGCTTTATTGAAGTGGAAGGCGGAGACGACGTTTTCGTTCATTTCAGTGCTATTCAAGGCGAAGGCTTTAAAACTCTGGACGAAGGCCAACGCGTTCAATTTGATGTGGTTCAAGGCAACCGCGGACCGCAAGCAGAAAATGTTGTGAAATTGTAAGGCATATTAGGACTGCCCTTAACGTAAAGTTAAGGGCAGTCCTTTTTTATCACGTCATTCCCGGGCCCGCGAAAGCAATTGGAATAAGCATCAACGCTTCGCCTCACTTTCGTGGGTAACAAGACGGGAAGCACCCGCATCGTCGATGGCGCGGCTGCCCAGGCAGCGGGGCACACTTAGAGGTATGGGAGGGGTTTGGATGTACGCGAGAAGAAGGTCAGAGGATGAAATTCAAAAGATGGACACGGTCGTTTGGTCATGCACGAATGAGGACTGCAAGGTTTGGATTAGGGATGACTACTCCTTCGAGGATACGCCTACCTGCACATTATGCGGCTCATCTATGCAGCGGAGCAGCAAGCTGCTCCCCGTGCTCATGAATAACAGCCAAGACTGGAAATTGCCGAAAAACACTTCCCGCCCCAAGGCATAGGACGGACAGCCAGATTGCACATACCCGGGCAAGCGGGCCTGCGGGGCTATTGGCACCGCAATAGACGAGAAAAAAGACATCAGCCGGCAGCTGGTGTCTTTTTTCAAGTTCACATGCCCCAGCGCAAATGCATAGTCAGCGAGCAGCACGGAGACCCGGCGGCAGCTTGCTCGCGGAGCGTAATGGCGACGCCGCTCGGCGTATATGACGTTTCGATATCGGCATGGCTGCCGATTGATTTCAACAGCCGATCCACCTCTGCATGGTTGCCTGCCTGTGCGGCGGCCATGAACTGATGGGCGAACGCTGGGCGGGCCAAGCTGGACAGCACTTGATTTGCTGACAGGATCAAGGATTGAAAGCTGGAGACAGCATGGCTGAATTGCTGGGTATCCACAGGCGGATACGGGCGCGCTCCATATGGCCCGTAGGCCCATGGGCAGGAAAAGGGCGGTACTGTGGGATACATGGCAACGCTCCTTTTTGATGTGGAATCGGAATGAGTGACAATGACCGTTTGCATGCATTACAGGATATGTAAGGAGGAGGGCGGTTGTTCCTCTAAGTGCGTCAGGCAGTGCGCCGGGACGGCTCCTGATTTTGCGTTTCCTCATAGGCATGATACAATATAGGCGGTTCATCGTTTCATGAAAAAGGTAAACTGTGCGAAAGCGCAGGACGCAAAGCTACAGGGGCTTACCCGACGGCGACGTGCCGTTGGCTGCCAGCCAGCCGCCAAGATGCAGGGGAGGGATGAACATGAACGTGAGTGGTGCACTGCAAGCTGCAAACAGCGGCAATATGCTGAAGCAAGCCGTGGGCATTGCCATGCTGGACAAGGCCATGAGCGCGGAAGCTGCGCAAATGGAAAAGCTGCTGAGCGGCTTCGAGAAAAACCAGAAGGAGATCCAGCAAGCCGCACACCCTTACCTGGGGAAGCAGCTGGACATTCAAGTTTGATTCAGGCGAGGCCGTGAAGGGCGATGCGCACAGCGAACCGCCGTAAATGGGATACCAGTACCGGACCGGATGCGAAGAGAATCATAGTTCGCAAGGGATAAAAGCAGTATGACCAACCATATAATGTACCGACTTATTGGAAAAAAGCCATGAAGAGATAAGGTGATGGGGATACATATTTGGGTAAGGGTATTGTCGTTTTCCGGATTGCTGTTGCTGCTGGTCGTTGCCCTTCGCTCTGAGCCTGCAATGCTGCTGCTGAGCGGAGATTTACAAGCTTTGCGCGAACTGGCAGGCGGCAGCGTAGGAGTGCTGATGCTGGCGACGTTGGCGCTGATGATCATCCAAAATTTGTTCACGATCATCCCGCTTATTTTGCTCATTTCCGTGAATGTCTCTCTGTTCGGGTTTACGTACGGCTATTTATGGAGCTGGGTGTGCAGCATCGCAGGGGGAGTCGTGTCTTTCCTGGCAGTTCGTTACTGGTTTCAGAGCTTGTTCGCGAAGCGGATGAACGAGCGTCTTAAGGATAAGATAGAAGGCAATGGCTTCCTGTTTGTGTTTCTCGGACGTATCTTTCCCTTTGTCCCGACCAGCGCCGTCAACATAGCAGCCGGAATCAGCTCCATCAGGCTGTCGCATTTTGTTTATAGCACAATGATCGGGAATTTGCTGTATTTTTTCGTTTTGGCATTAGTCGGATTAGGGATTTTGTCTATTCGCTTGGAGAAAGCGGCGTTCTTCACCCTGGGCGGGGCTGTCGTAGTCGCCTACGTCTCGTATCGCATTTGGCGCGGCCGTCGAAAAAAACTGCAAAACCGGGATATCCCGGGCTGAACAGATAATCCCCCAATATGACCTGGCTGCTTCAAGGGTAACTTCCAGCTCAGCGGGGATTGACGATTAACCTGATAATGATTATCATTATGATTGAGAATGATAATCATGATGCGGGGAGCGGCGAAATGAAGAAGATCAAATACTGCTGCCGGAATCTCAAGCGATACGAAGCGAAGTTTCTTTATAAATCGATGAAAGACATTCATCCTGAGCTCAAGCACAAGAAGAAGGATTGCTTGGGGGAGTGCAAGCTGTGCTCGAAGCAATGCTTTGTCATGGTCGGCAAGCAGAAGCTGCTGTGCAAGCAATCTGCGGACGAATTGTATGCGGAGCTGCGGAAGTTGATTGGCTAAACAGGCAAGAGGGTGTCCCAAGTACTTCCGGACACCCTCTTATTTTATTTGCCTGGACGCTTAGGCGCTAAATAAATCGTTCAAATGGGAACGCAGTTTATGCGTAAAGACCAGATCAATATCAAATGGATACTGATCTCCAAGCACATGGATTAACTCCTCGACTGCACGCAGGGCGTTGGAGTATGCATGATATAATTCTGCTGCATCTAATCGCGATGTAATAGCGACATACGCATGATAAGCATTTTCTGAGAGATCATGTTCCAAGTTCTTCGTAGCGTTCAGCCAACGTTCTGTATTTTTTTCCCGAATTCTCATCAGCTGGAGTATATATTTCTGCACATGGGAGAGGCATTCTAACGAACGGGCATGCTCCCCTCTTTTCAAAACGTTCACACCCATCAGCCACGCATTTACAAAGTTGTTAAAAGCAAAATTGACATGATGGCTTGTCATTCTTTCGGGTCCGTCGCCTTTTAGAGCATCCAATAATGCCTTCAACCGACCCGTTGTATCATAGATGAACATGGAATCTGTGTCGGGGAAAACCCCGGTGTCTTTGAACGACTTTATCATGTCCATTTCAGACTCCGGAAGAAAGTGGAATTCGCCTCTGACTAAATTGCTGAACACCACAACCTCGGTTCCATATTCGTTGAAGAAAAGCAAATCGTAAGACGCAATATCCTTCACCCATTCCGAAGACTTAAAGTCACGGGCCTCATCATCGTTGAGAAACAGATAAAACTCCACATCCGAATATTGGTCTCCTTCGCCTTTTGTGAAAGAGCCATACATCATGCATGCCGAAATGCGGCGATCCTTCTCACATTGCTCTTTAATTAAATGAATCAACTTGTCTTGGGGTAGCATGGATACAAACAACCTCCTAAAAGTTAATTTAAAAAGGTGTCTGCATCTTAACCACTGGACAACATGAACAGCACATACGCCATGCTCCTTTCATCGGTATCTGCTTCAGAGTAGCAAATTTATCGCCATCCGGCAATCCTGTCGGCGGCGTTCATGCACATGCTGTCCCAAATGGAAGAGCTGTCCCTTCAGCAGCCGAGCACTCGACTAAGGGGACAGCCCTTGTTATGTTTATCCGGTTAATTTGGGGTTATTGTACCGTATCATCGAGCTCCATGCCCATTTTTTCATAGACTTCACGACGATTGATCTTATCCTGCTGCAGCTCCTTCATGGCGTATTTCGCCACATCCATTGCCTTTTCGATCGGCACGACGATGACGCCGTCGTAATCGGCCACGACCACATCTCCGGGACGAACCAGAACACCGCCAATATCTACAGGGATGTTGGCAGCTTGGAATTCAATGCGCCCCTGCACCATCGTTTGGGAGCGATAGCGGCTGTATACGGGCACTTCCGTCAGGATGACTTCGTCTGTATCGCGGCAGCCGCCGTTCGTGACGATACCGCGGGCGCCCCGGCTCTTCCAGTCCAGGCTGTTGTGCGAGCCGATAATGCCGACATTGGTGTTGCTTGCATCCATCATGATGACATCATCTTCTTCAATATCGTTCTGCCAGCCGTAAGTGGCAATGCTGTTGTACCAGTGGCCGACAAACTCTGTGTACTCGTCCGGTGTCATCTTCGGAATCGGCCGATTCGTCGGCACATACCGAACCGTGCGCGCAAATCCGCAAAAACGGGTGCGGAATAGCGGAACGATATCCGGGCTCACACTACCATAGTTGTGCATCATCATCCAATCCATGCCGTCCCTCACGTCTGCCACGCGAAGCTGTTTGTAAATGTCCATGATCTCTTTCTTGTTGATTGTTGTCATCGGTTGCATTCCTTCAGGTGAGTTTTCTGGATGCTTCAACCTGTTACAGCAGTTCTGATACTACCTTCAAATCATAACGTAACAGCAGGAGGAGTTGCAAGGAAAAGGGGGACATGCTGGTCGCGAAGCCAAGGGCTGAGCTGCCCATATTGCGGCGAGGGGGGCGGAAGCCAGACGATCGATTCTTTCCATCTGCTGTGGCGCTGCCGTATAATAGGAAGGACTGTATCAAGAGGCCCGGCGGAGCATTCAGAAGGCCGACACAAAGGCCGGGGAACATAGGAGCCGCTCTAAGCAGAGTGGGTTCCCGACAGAGGAGGAGACAGCATCCATGCAAATCGATTTGACAGGCAAGGTGGCGCTGGTAACCGGAGCATCAGGAGAGCTGGGGAGGACCATGTCGCGTACGCTTGCCCAATGCGGCGCGGATATAGCGATCCATTACAAAGGGAACGAGGCCAAGGCGAAGTCATTGCAAGCGGAGTTGGAAGCATTGGGCCGGAGAGCGGTTGCGGTGCAGGCGGATGTGACCAAGCTGGACGAAGTGCTCCGCATGAAGGAGCACATTGCGGAACAGCTGGGAACAGTAGATATCGTAGTTGCCAATGCCGTCATCCAATATGCATGGACCACGATATTGGAACAGCCGGCGGAGGACTACACGAGCCAGTTCGAATCATGCGTCTTGCAAAGCGTGCATTTGACCAAGGCGTTCGTTCCCGGCATGGTGGCGAAGAAGGGCGGTCGCGTGATCGGCATCAACACGGAATGCGTGATGCAGAATTTGCCTACGCAGTCTGCTTATGTAGCGGGCAAGCGGGGGATGGACGGCATCTATCGGATCTTGGCCAAGGAAGTAGGCGAGCATCAAATTACGGTGAATCAGGTCGCGCCGGGCTGGACGATCAGCGACCGGGACCGCGAGAACAACACGGAGCAGAACGAAGCTTATTCCCAGAGCGTACCGTTGAAGCGCAGGGGGACAGACCAGGAAATTGCGAATGTGGTCGCCTTCCTGGCATCGGATCTGTCGAGCTTTATTACAGGCGCGTACATTCCGGTAAGCGGCGGTAATGTGATGCCTTCGATTTAACGGAAGCGGCAGGGAGCGATCCGGCCTGCAGACAGCAGCAATTCCCGAGAGGGATTGCTGTTTTTTTTATTCTAGGCGGAAGACAAGTGCCGCGAGGCCGGGATGTGTGTCTGCCGGGATCGCATGCGCGCGGCTGTAGCACGCAGCTCGTTGAGCAGGCGGTCTACTTCCTGCTGCAATTCGTGCAGTCTTTCGTAGGAACGCTTCTGCAGATAGTCCAGCTCGGGAGCGGCCATGGACTGGAATTCGGCCAAGTTGTGTGCAGGCAAACGCTGGCTGAGGTGGTCAATATGTGCGTTCGACAGAGTGGGACGGGATGCTGCAGCAATGGTCATGTTAGCTCTCCTTCGTCATCGTTTTCTACAGTGTAGACAGGAAGTGTGCGAACAGCATTAACGCGAATCATCAATTTTGTAAAAAAAACTCGTCGCTGTGCGTACATGACGCTATGGGAAATCCGATTAACCGTTTCCTTACATAAACTTAACGATACCAAAACATGACCTTAACGATCACATGCTACGATAGCCCTGTGCCCGTTGAATCGGGACATGGATCAACCTTCAGGGGAAAGGCGTGTGGATCATGATGCAACTTGCCAGTCAAGCACAGGGCAGCCAGGATCAGTTGGCTGTCATGATCGCAACGAGTCAGGACGATATTGAGGAAGCGCTGCGATTGCGCTATCGGGTTTTTGTAGAGGAGGAAAAGAAGCTGCAGCTGATGAACGACTCCGGATTGGAGCAGGATCGTTACGACGAGTTTTGCGATCATCTGATCGTCAAGCATCTGGGCTCTGGACAGGTCGTCGGTACGTATCGGCTGCTCCCGGGCGACCGGGCTATGCAGCATGGCGGCTTTTATTCGGAGAGCGAATTCGATTTGAACGGTTTCGCGGAGCAGAAACCTATGACGATGGAATTGGGCAGAAGCTGTGTCGATCCGGCCTATCGCAGCGGAAAGGTGATCCAGATGCTGTGGGAAGGAATCGCGGCCTGCCTTGCATCAAGCCACCACAAGTACTTGATCGGCTGTGCCAGCGTGCGTCTGAAAAGTCTGGATGAGCTGAATTTGATCTATACGATGCTGCGCAGAAGGAGCATCATCACCGACCGCTTCGGAATCCGCCCTCTGGCTACGCATCGGATTTCCGGCCTGCGGGAGGTCGAAACGGAGCTGAGCGACAAAGAATTGTTCCGCAGGCTTCCTCCGCTTATGAAAGGCTACCAATGGCTTGGGGCAGAGATTGGCGGGGACCCCGCGTATGACGATATTTTTGAAACGATTGATTTTTTGATCGTCTTGGAGAAGGAGCGCGTGACGCGCCGGTACCAAAAGCATTTTTTTCATAGATAGGAGTCGGCACGCTTGTACGATTGGATCGGAAACATGGTCTCGGAGGAAGCCCGGCTGCAGAGCTGGGCACGATGGAGCCGCCGCCTGCCGCGCCGTTGGCTGGAGAAGCTGATTCGTTCGGCAGCCTGGCTGTTGGTCTGCATTTGGGGCAGGGGAATAAGGAGGGCGGTCCTGAACAATATGTCGGAGCTGCTGCCGGATAGGACGGACCGGGAACGAAGGCGGTACGCCAGACAATACTTCCAGCATGCAGGCATGACGTTGTACGAAATCCTCATAGATGCCGAACGGCTGACGGAGGGAGAGGGCCGGCGCTTCGAGCTGCATGGGGAGCGCCATCTGGAGGAGGCGCTGCGGCTCGGACGAGGCGCGATTGTATATGCTCCGCACATGGGGAATTTTTTCTATGCTTATTGGCTTCTTTCTAGAAAATATCCATGCATAACGGTCGGTACGGCCAGCGATCCGGCGCTGGCCCCGCTGTACCGGCGTTTCGAAGCGATGGGCTGCCAAGGCCTCGACTATGACCGGACGCCGCCCTTGAAGCTGTACCGGGCGCTGAGCCGTCACGTGCAGGCGGGCGGGGTTGTCTTTCTGCTGGGCGACTTTTACCGGCCGACCTTCCCGCATGTGCCGTTTTTTGGCCGACTCTCGAGGCTTCCGCAGGGGGCGGCGGCATTGGCGCTGGACGGGAATGTGCCGATTGTGCCGATGTATGCCTGCCGGCTGGGGGAATTCCGCCATCAAATCCGCTTCGAGCCCGGGATCGTGAATTGGGGGAGCGGAAAGGACGCTCGCCGTCAAGCAAGTGTTGAGCTAAGCGGAAGACTGGAACAGATGATCCGCGAGCGGCCGGATCAGTGGTTTTATTGGTTTAACGCGCATGAGCGCTGGGAGCTTTAAATTAGACAACCCCCGTTCGTATCTGAACGGGGGTCTATAGACAGCGTAACCGCTGATGTTCTTTCCGATGTACTTGCACGAAAACAACGAATGCCCTACCTCTCAATCGTCTCCTGCGGCTCCGATGGCCGCGCCTGTCATGAATCCGTGATCCTTCTTGCAGCCGACATGATAAAAAAGGAATATCCCATGCGCAATGATGAGGAAAGTGTGCGCATGCTTAGAAAGAGGGGGAAATCAATTCCCTGAGGTTACACGTCTAACATAATAATCTTATCACCGCTAGATGATCTTGTCAATTTTTATAAAAATCGAGCCCAATCGGCAGCACATTGAGGCGGCGCTGCCGCTAAACAAAAAGATGCCGTTCTCCTGCTGAAAACAGCGGAAGAACGGCTTTGTCATGCGCGTGTGTGCTGCAATCGTCTCGTTAGCCGAGGACAACCTCGATTTGGTACGTACCGCCGTCGCCTGCAACCGGCACAACATTGCCTTCGATGGCCTGGCCGTTGACAGTAATGGACTGCACGCCCTTGGACACGCGATTCGGATTTTTGACGGCAATGTTCAGTGTATCGCCGCGGAAGACGCGGGTGATCGTGTAGCCTTCCCAATCCTTCGGGATACACGGATCGATCTTCAACCCGTCGAAATCTGGCTGAATGCCAAGAATCGCCTGGGTAATCGCGACATAGTTCCAGGCGGCAGTGCCTGTCAGCCAGGAATTCTTCGCTTCCCCTTCGCGCACGGCGTCCTTGCCTGCAATCATCTGCGCATAGACATAAGGCTCCATGCGGTGAATTTCGCTGATGTCCTCCAGATAAGCAGGGGCAATTTTCTTGTACAGCTCGAACGCGCGGTCACCGCGACCGATAACGGTTTCCGCCATCATCACCCAAGGGTTGTTATGGCAGAAGATGCCGGCGTTTTCCTTATAGCCTGGCGGATAGGTCGAAATTTCGCCAAGGTTCAGATAGTACTTCGTAAAGGCCGGGTTGTTCAGCACGATGCCGTAGTCGGTTTCCAATCGTTCCTGCACTGCATTCAAGGATTTCTCAGCCAATCCTTCCTCTACGCCAATGCCGGCCATGACACATATGCCTTGCGGCTCGATGAAAATTTGGCCCTCTTCATTTTCCTTGCTGCCGACCTTCTGGCCGTAGTGATCATACGCACGCAAGAACCAGTCGCCGTCGAAGCCGTGCTCAAGGGTAATCTTGCGCATCTCGTCAATATACCGCTGCGCTTCTGCCGCCTCCTGATCCAATCCTCTGCGCTTGCACAGCTCGACGAAATCCGGACCGACGAAGACGAACAGGCCGGCGATGAAGACGGATTCGGCCACGCGGCCTTCGATGTTGGCGGTCGTCTGGAACGATTCGCCCGGCTCCTTGGAGAAGCAGTTCAGGTTCAAGCAATCGTTCCAGTCAGCGCGTCCGATTAGCGGCAATCCGTGCGGACCTCTATTGTGAATGACATGATAGAACGAACGCTTCAAGTGCTCGAACAGGGTGGCCGTATTGTTCGGGTCGCAGTCGAACGGCACTTGTTCATCGAGTATGCTGAAGTCGCCGGTCTCCTTAATGTAAGCGGAGGTGCCGAGAATCAGCCACAATGGATCGTCGTTGAAGCCGCTGCCGACCTCGTTGTTGCCCTTCTTCGTAAGCGGCTGGTATTGGTGATAGGCGCTGCCATCCTCGAATTGCGTGGAAGCAATATCGATAATTCGCTCTCTGGCCCGCTCCGGAATTTGGTGGACGAAGCCGAGCAAATCCTGGTTGGAATCGCGAAAGCCCATGCCTCGACCGATACCGGACTCGAAATAGGAGGCAGAGCGGGACATGTTGAAGGTGACCATACATTGATACGGATTCCAAATGTTCACCATCCGGTCCAGCTTCTCGTCGCGGCTTTCAATCATGTACTTGGACAGCAGACCGTTCCAGTAGTCGCTTAAGTCCGCCATAGCCTTTTCGACATCGGCATCTGTTGCGAATCGGTCAATCATCGCCTGTGCGCGAGTCTTGTTGATCACATTCGGCGCTTCCCACTTCTCTTCTTCAGGATTTTCCACATAGCCGAGTACGAAGATGAAGCTTTTCTCCTCGCCAGGCTGCAGCGTGATGTGAATCGCATGGGAAGCGATCGGCGACCAGCCGCTGGCCACAGAGTTCGATGCCTGGCCTGCTTCGACTACTTGAGGAGTATCAAGGCCGTTATAGGCGCCAAGGAAGGATTCCCGGTCCGTATCGAAGCCGTCGATGGGGCTGTTCACGGAATAGAAAGCATAGTGGTTCCGGCGCTCGCGGTATTCGGTCTTGTGATAGACAACAGAACCCTTCACCTCCACTTCGCCTGTGCTCAGGTTGCGCTGGAAGTTGGTCATGTCATCATGGGCGTTCCACAAGCAAAACTCGATGAAGGAGAACAACTTGACTTGCTTTTCGGCGCCGGAAGTATTGGAGACGGTCACCTTATGCACTTCGCCGTTGAATTGAAGCGGCACGAGCGCCAGCTGGTTCACGCGGACGCCGTTGCGTTCGCCGGTGATGGACGTGTAGCCCAAGCCGTGCCGGCATTCGTAAAAATCGAGCTCGCGCTTGACAGGCATCCAGCCGGGCGTCCAGTAGTCGCCATTGTCATGCAAATAAAAATAGCGTCCGCCGTTGTCGATAGGAATGTTATTGTAACGATAGCGGGTGATGCGGCGCAGGCGGGCATCGCGATAGAAGCAGTAGCCGCCGGCCGTATTGGACATCAGTCCAAAAAACTGCTCGTTGCCCAAGTAATTAATCCATGGATACGGCGTCTTGGGCGTGTTGATGACGTATTCCTTGCGTGCATCATCAAAGTGACCGAATTTCATTCTTCATGTCTCCTCTCAAAGATCATAAATGAATTAACGCGCGTTCACAGCCGAATAATCTCAGATGGCGAGGATTGTTGGCCAAGCGTGAACAGCGTCCTGCCTTGAAGTCCAAGGCGTTGCGGCCCAAGGCAAGACGCTGGGGGCTACAGCGGTTTGCAGGAATCCCGAATCATGAGCTTAGTCGGAAAGCGAACGGTGTGAAAGGCGATCTGCCTCCGTTCGCACATGGCGATGACGGTATGGACAGCCTCCTTCGACATCTCGTACAGCGGCAGCCGGACAGAGGTGAGCCGCGGCGCCAGCTGGGCGGCTACGGGCACATCGTCGAAGCCGATGATCGACACATCATCCGGTACTTGCAGCCCTTCTTCCTGCAGAGCCTTCATTGCGGCAATGGCCATATCGTCATTGGCCGAGAAGATTGCGGTAGGCCGCGCGCCGCTTTGGATTAGGCGCTTCACTTCCTCGTAGGCTTTGTGCTTCAGGAATTCCCCGTGCAGCACATAGGCTTCCTTGAACGGCAGGCCGCGCGCATGAAGGGTATCCACATAAGCCTGATATCGCTGTCTCCCGGAATACGTGTTGGTCCTGCCTGTAATCATGGCGATCTCCCGATGACCAAGGTCGATCAAGTGTGTAACAGCCTCTTTGGCGCCCTCGTAATCGTCTGTGTTGATAATGGACAAGCAGTTTTGGTTCAGCCGGTTTTCCACGATTTCAGCAACATCATAGTCGATCAGGATGAAGGGCGCGTGCAGCCCGGCAATTTCCTGCACCATAGCTATGTTGGTCTGGGTTCCGACGATAATGCCGCCGTCAATGCGGCGCTGCAAGAACGCCTGGCGTACCTTGGCGAAGTCCTCTTGCGTATATACAGTATGAATGAGGACGTAATAGCCCAGACTGTTCGCCGTATCTACAATGGCATCGACGAATGGAGCAAAATAGTTGTTCTGGTAAATGCGGTTGGAGGACTGATGGTCCGCAATGCTGACGACGAACAAACCGATCGTGTTCGTTCCCTTGCCCGCCAGAACTCTTGCCGAGGTATTCGGCTCATACCGGTACTTCTCGATAACCTTCATGACTTTCCGCCGAGTTTCCTCCGGCACATTCGGGTAATTGTTCATCACTCTTGAAACGGTACTTCGGGATACACCGGCTAGCCTCGCAATATCTTCGCTGCGCATAGTTGTCTCCTTCTGTGTGAACGCGCGTTCTTTTCTTGGTAATATTGTACAGCGGCATCAGCGAAAATTCAATGAAAACGTTTTGAAATCGTGTTGGGGGCGGCGGAGGCGGTGCGCCGTATCGGCGATTCGACAGCGGATCGGCATCGGGGACCGAAGGCAGCTGCGAGAGGGGCTGAAGAGGCGCTGCGGCATGCGCATAATCTCGAGCAGCGGCTGCTCGCTTTACTTCATCGGATTAGTATGTGTGGTTCGATCAGGTGCGCTGCAGCGCCGGAGGGGAGGAATGGTAGCGGCTGACACCCAGCGCATGATGCTCCCACATGAGCTGCTCGATAGCCGCCTGCTGTTCCGGTTCGCAGCGGACCAATACGACGACGTCCGCCCCGCAGGAAGCTGTTCGCGGGGCGCCCTTCTTGCGGATCCGCAAGTATTTAATCGTGAAGCCCAGGAGCATGCCCGAGACAGCGCCGATCACGCCCCACAAGATCGGTCCCCAGCGGAGCAGGTAACCATAGATAGCCCCTAGCAGCATGAATACAGTGCCCAGGACGGCCGCAAGATCAACGAAAGTGACGCCATCAGCATGATGAATCGTATCGAATAGCTGTCTCGGCGCTTTCGGCTTGTCCATGGGCAATGCAAGAATATGCTGCTTGCCTATCCCATGCTGTTCCATGGCGGTGAGCATCAGTTCCAGAAACAGGCTGTTTTCGAACGTGGCGATAATGTGCATGGTTGCTCTTGACTCCTCTATACAGGCATTTCAAAACCCGGACGCTGATAAGATCTTCTCAGGAATTGCACCATTTCTTTATCGTGCAGCTTGTTGTATTCTACTGCGGATACATAACTGTCATAAGCGATGAAGATGTAGATAGACGGCAGGTACAGCGTCCACTGCATATTCAGCACAGATTTGGCCGCTGCGAATTCCCCCGTACATGTATAGTACAACGAATGCGGCAGATGAGACAGGTAGACCAGACCGATGGTTCCGGCAAAGATAAAAAAGCCCGCAATGACCTTATGCAGGTAAATATGTCCGAGACCCGGCATCAGGAATGACCAGACTGCAGCCATAATCGGTTCACGCTTGTCGAGGTAATTGTAGCCCCAGGCATTCATCGTATAAGGCTTGATCGGCGCATCTTCACGTTCAGCCAGCAAGTAAAGCTTGTTGATGTCCACGGAAGAGCGATAGCCGTCCCAGATGCCGTATACATAAATGGCCACATACAGCAGCAGCCATTCTATGGCCAGCACCTGCTTGGCTTTCTCGAATTGGCCCTGCAGGCTGTACATGATGCCAAGATTGACCCTGGCATGCGTATTGACGAACACTTCCCAGGCCGTCAAGACGAATGCCTTCGCATAGCGATGCAGCAGGAAGTTGCCAAATCCGGGAAAGGAAAAGGAGAAGAACGCCGTGATCCATGGGTTTTTGGCATGGATTTGAGTAATGGTCAAGGTTGATATGAATGCCCGGCTCCGCCTGGGTGGGTTCCATCGCTTCACATCGTACACGCTCCGTTCGCTTGTAGAAGGTTCTTTACAATTATTAGCACGATTCAACATTCCTATCCAACCGGCGGCGTGCTGAATTTAGAGGAAATAGTAGGAATTTGTCTGTCCCATGTTGAATGTATTGCATACGAGGTGATGCGGATGGATAACCGGAAACGGCCCGCTCTGATATGGAAAAGGCTCGCGGCTCTTCTTGTTTGTATTGGCCTGGCTGCTGCAGGCTATGCGGTTACGCTTCCGACTGCCTTCGGACTGGACATGATTTTTTCCGGCATCTTCCTGCTCGTTCTGGTTCGCGTGCTTGGGGTATGGGCGGGCACAGGGGAAGCGGCCGTCACTGCCGGGATTGTCTATGCAGGCATTACGCCCAATCCGGTTGTGTTCATGCTTCTCATCGAGATCATGTTCATTGGCGTACTGACAAGAATAGGGAAAGGAACGAGCGTATTCGGGGCGAGCTGCCTGTACTGGGGGTTCCTGGGCCTGCCATTGCTGACTGGAATATTGTATGGATTTGGCGAGCCGGAATTGATAGCCGCTATTCTCATTCTGGGCAAGAGCGCGGCAAACGGGCTGTTCAATGCATGGGTGGCGGATATTCTGTTGATTTACACGCCGGTTCAACGCTGGTTGAGCAGAGAGGGTGTGCAGCAGTATTCGCTGCGGCAAATCATGTTTCATATCACAATGGGTGTCGTAATGGTGCCTTTTTTGCTCTTTACGGTCATTAGCGGATGGTTCCAGTCCAACTCGATTCAGAATCGCAGCGAGGAGCTTGCCGCCAGTGTGGCGCAGTTCGTTCAGGAAGATCTGGGCTCATGGAGCAGCCTGGAGATCACGCAGCTGCAGCTGGGCGGCGCTGTTCAGTTGGGACGCCTTAACGAGCTGCTGCGCCAGTCCAATGCCAAGAACGATTGGATCGTTTCGATGGAGACGCCCTATGGCCTAAGCATGGACGGCACCCGTGTTGAGCGAACCAGCGGCCTCGATGGCTGGCAGAGAAGCGGGAATATTAAGCCATTGGCCGAAGGGCTGTACGAATGGAGTCCCGGGGGCCAGGCGCTGTATGATATCCTGTCCTGGCGAGAGATTGAGCAAATTGTTCAACTATCGATCGATCCGCTGCCGTTTACGTTCTATGTGCGGGTGCCGCTGTCCGCATACATGCAGGATACCCAGCAGTTCTACGCGATCCAGTATGGCGTTATGATCTTATACATCGTATTTGGCACGCTGGCTACGCTGTTCTTAAGCCACAGCATGAGCCGCTCGATTGCCGGACTCGCGCATACGACTATTGATTTGCCCGAAAAATTGAAGCGCCAGGAATCGATTGATTGGCCGTCCAGCAGCTTGCGGGAAATTCATCAGCTGATTACAAATTTCCGCGGCATGTCCGACAATTTATACAGCGCTTTCCTGAAGCTGAAGCAGTCCGAGCAGACGCTGCACGAGCTGGCCTACTTCGATGCCTTGACCCGGCTGCCCAATCGCCGTTCCTTTACAAGAGACCTGTCCCGCCTATTGGACGAAGCGGATGCGCGCGGCAGCCATGCTGCCGTACTGTTCATGGATTTGGATCGCTTTAAGCAAATCAATGATTCCTTGGGACATACCGCCGGCGACGAACTGCTGAAGGGCATAGCCGACCGTCTGCAGAAGGTGATGGGCGACAAAGGCGGCGTCTATCGATTGGGCGGGGATGAATTTACGATTATCCTTCCGGAAACGGAGGAAGAGGAGATTCATGCCTTGGCGCAAGCAGTCCAGCAAGCATGCAGGGAGCCTTATGCCATCTCGGGACAAGAGCTTCGCACCTTTGTAAGCATTGGCATCAGCATGATTCCGCGAGACGGAAATGATCTGGATACGATTGTGCGCCACGCTGACATGGCGATGTATAAAGCGAAAGGGGAGGGGGGCAGAGGTTACGAATTTTACCACGATTCCATCGGACATACAGAGGACCGCATGCTGCTTGAGATCGAGCTGCACAAGGCTGCTGCGAATGAGGAATTCGAGCTGTACTATCAGCCGAAGGTGCAGGTAGCTACCGGCGAAGTGACGGGTGTGGAAGCGCTTATTCGCTGGAATCATGCAGAGAGGGGCGTCGTGCCCCCGGATCAATTTATCCCGTTGGCGGAGGTGACCGGCTTAATTGTACCCATCGGAGAATGGGTGCTCAGAGACGCCTGCAGGCAGGCGAAGCTTTGGCACGACAAGGGCATCTGCCCGCTGGCGGTCTCAGTCAATATATCAGCCCGCCAGCTCAGCGGCGATCATCTGGTACAGACCATAACGCGCATTCTTGAAGAAACGGGCTTGCCGCCGTCCAGTCTGGAGCTGGAGATCACGGAAGGCTCCCTGATTTGGGACAAGGATTTGGCTGTGCGCACATTATCTATCATGAAGCATCTGGGCATTCGAATCAGTATCGACGATTTTGGCACAGGCTATTCTTCCCTGGGCCAATTGAGGCAGCTGCCCATCCATACAATCAAGATTGACAAATCGTTCGTTCGCTCGATTGACAAGGACGGGGTGAATGCGGCCATCGTCGAGGCCATCATTCGCTTATCCAAGAGCATGCAGCTGGAAGTCTTGGCGGAAGGGGTAGAGACTGGGGAGGAGCTGCATATGCTGGAGCGAATCGGGTGCGATCAGGTTCAAGGCTATTTGTTCAGCAAGCCGCTGCCTGCGGAAGCTTGCGAATCCTTATTGACACGAGGAGCCGTTGGCGTAGGATTGCGTAAACAAGGAGGAGGACTGTCGTGAACAATCGACGCGTCGCAATGTTGATCTGCTGTTTTTGTCTGCTGCTCGCCGCGTGCAGAAGCGGAACTGCCGAGCTGAGGACGGATGCAGGCGAGACAAACCTGGTGAGCGTTGGCCGGTTTCATTCATCAGACAAGGAGCTGACGCTATGGACATACTACGATCCTTCGTCCTTGCTTAAGGAATTCAAGAAAATGCACCCGGATGTCCAGCTGCATGTGAGGCTTGTCCAGTATGATACGTTGGTTGAAGACTACTTGGAAGGCTTGGCAGGAGACAATCCGCCGGATATTTTGATCATCGACAATAATAAGATTGGGGCCTTCCGCGCGATTCAAGGCTTGGAGAACTTGCTGGAGTCCCCTTATGAGGGAGAACGCTTCCGCTCTCTGATTCCGGAGCAAATGTGGGGATTCTATTCCTCGCTCAACGAGAAGCGGATGATTGCCATGCCGATACAGATTCTCGGCGCAGTCACTTACTACCGCGCAGATATTTTGGCAGCCCATGGTTTTCCTGCCGAGCCCGCGGAGCTTGCCTACTATTTGGAAAGTCCGGAAAACTGGCTGCATATGGCGAAGGTGCTGAAGGAGCATGATATTTATATTTTCCAATATGCAACCGATCCTTTGGAGGTAACGGGCATGCAGTACAGCCTGCTGGACCAATTTTACCGGTTTGGCCGCAATAATGAAACGGTGCGCAAGGCGGCGGAGCTGGGCAGGGAAATTCGCAAGTACGGCTTGAGCATGCAGCATGATGTCTACCATGCGGCGACACAGGAGGCCATGCAGCAGGACCGCTTTGCGATGTTCTATATGGGGGCCTGGGCAACGCCGGAATTGCAGGGCTGGGCTCCCGGCACAAAGGGGAAATGGCGGATGACCCGTCTGCCTATGAATTTGTACGGCGTGGATGGCGGGTCGTCCATTGCGATCACATCCTCCAGCCGCAACAAGGACCTGGCATGGGATTTCGTGAAATCGGCAACACTCCTCAATGAGGTGATTCATGCTCCGGCGGAGCGGGAATTTTTGGGTGGCCAAGACTTGACGTACTATTACAGCAGTCAATTGCAGAGAATGGAGAAGGCAGCTCCTTCCCCATTCGACGAGAAGCTTGCCCGGTATTGGTCCTCTGGCATTGCAAGTGTGATTGAAAGATCGGATAATATAGGGGATAACCTGAATGCATTGGAAAAAGAAATGATGGATAGCATCACAGAGGATCGCAGACGGCTGATCCATTTCTTGAACATAAAGCCGGATTAGCATGTGCGCGTCCATGCAGGAGGCAAGTAATCAATGGCAGAAACGCATACGTACTCCCGGCGCGAAGAGCTTGTGAATGCCATCACGCATGGTTTGGGCATTGCGCTGAGCGCAGCCGGGTTAGTCATGCTTATTGTACTGGCGAGTATGAAAGGAACGGCGTGGCACGTAGTCAGCTTTACCTTGTTCGGCGTCACGATGCTGATCTTGTACACCTCATCCACCTTGCTGCACAGCTTCCCGGACGGCAAGGTGAAAAATTTGTTCGAAGTGTTTGACCATGCTTCCATCTACTTGTTTATCGCCGGAACGTATACCCCGTTCCTGCTGGTAGCTTTGCGGGGCCCTCTTGGCTGGAGCCTGTTCGGCATCGTTTGGGGCATAGCAGTGGGTGGAACGGTTTTCAAGGTGTTTTTTGTCAAGAAGTTTCTATTCTTGTCTACACTGTTCTATATTGCGATGGGCTGGCTGATTGTGTTCGCATGGGGGCCGCTGAAAGAGACGGTCCCTTACGAGGCCCTGCTTCTGCTGGTGGTCGGAGGCGTGTTGTATACGGTCGGAACGATTTTTTATGTATGGCGGAGCTTTCCTCACCATCATGCCGTCTGGCATCTGTTCGTGTTGGCTGGCTCGGTATTGCATTATTTCTCGGTGCTGCAGCTATTGGAGGTGCAGTAGCCGGACATCCTTGAGCAGGGGAGAGCGGGGCGCATGAATGCGCCCGATTTGGCCTGCACGCTTCAAATGGAGCCGAAGGGTAGGCGTGACGGGTATTAGCGTGAAATGCGTTTTGTCCAACAATCCGCCTCGGAAATAGCGCGGCTTATAGGAGATAATGAAGGCCTTGGGCGAATGCTCCTGAATCTTCTTCGTCAGCCTTCGCTCGTTCGAGCGCTTGACCAATACCGTCATGACCATACGCCCGCCGTCACGCCCGTCGGCATGCCAGCTAGTAACGCCGCAGCCTTGCTCGCGCAAGACATCATGCTCAGCAGAGAAGCGAGCAGCTGCTGCGACTTCATAACCCAAATGATTCTTAATGTAAATAATGATACATATACGATATTAATGACGACAATCGCCCATACAATCTCCAATCCGTTCACGGAACCATCCTTTCTGCGGTTTGCCTTGCTGCAACACTGGTAGTTGCTGCTTCGTCATCCGAGCGCCGCTTCGTGGAGCAGGATCATCTACCGGGCACGCACAGAGGCTTTTCAGTACCTATATCCTTGCCCCGACTCACGAAGTTTCATCCTGGATCAGGAGCCAAATATCCGTTTGCTTCGGATGATAGACGGATGGTATGATGAGTAAGAGGAGTCTGAAGGAATGGAGCCGACGATATAACATGCGCTTACTACGCACCATGAGATATAACATGATAAGGCTTTTTCGGATCAAGGCGGGGGCGCATCGCATTGCGCTCGGCTTTGTAGTCGGTTTTTTTCCTTGCTGGTTTCCAACATTCGGCGTGGGGCCTGTCCTATCCGTTGCACTGACCCGTTGGATTAAGGGGAATGTGGTAGCGGCAATCGTAGCGGCCTCGGTGGGGTCTTTTCTTTGGCCATTTTTGTTCTACTTGAACTATATGTCAGGGAAGCTGATCACGGATAATTGGAGCCGAACGCCGGACCCTGACGAGGATTACGCAACAACCGCCGAACAAGTCATTTCGTTGAGTGATTTAGGTATGGATTTTATAGTAGGCTCGCTGATGAACAGCATAATCTTGACTGTGGTAGGGTATTGGCTGCTGCGGGCCATCTTTACGCATTATCGGCCGCACATATACAGATGGATCAAGAAGACTACGCTCAAAAAGCGCAGACGGGCGAAGCAGAATTGAACGAGCATGAATCAACTGGGAACAGGCACAAGATGCAGGGCCTGTTCTTTTTCGTCATTTCCGATACAAATTGTATGAACTATGTGAAAAATCCCTTGACATGATACATAACGTATCATATCCTGAATATGTGAATAGGGCAATGGGCGAAAGCCGGCCGCCCGAAGCATGCTTTTCATTTGTTAGGGCATGCTCAACATCATGATCGCAACAGAACAAATTGTGGGGTGTATGATGGACAGCCGATTGCATGTCCCGAAGCTGCGCAGAAATTATCAGAAGGTTGAAAATATGGGCGCAGACAGGCGCAAATCCTTGCTATCCGCGAGCTGTGACATCGACAAAAGAATATAAAATACACCAACGGATTTCGACATGATTTTTAATGGATCGGCTATATAATGGAAACATGCTAAAAATATAAACGAATTCAAATGGATGGGTGAGGATGATTGTCGTGGGAAACCAAAAAATAATTGTGGACATCCATGAGATCATGCAGCAGATGGGCATAAAACGTGATGCGTTTGATATATACGTGACAAAACATGCAGATCCGGGAATCGCCCAAGAATTGGCTGGCGATCGAATCCAAGAATACTGCAACAGCGAACAAGATGAACCACACACGGCTCCCGACAAAAAAGAATGGCAAACAGACCCCGCAGAACTAATCATCGCAACCTTATGAATTTGCTGCTACCTCATTAATCGTTCATTGATCGTTCAGCCCGAATAAAGGCGATGAAACGTTTCGCTTCCTCCACAGTCAGCTTTCTGCCATCAATCGTCAAGTCAAACTGCTCGAGAATGCGCTCGTCAGCCAATTCCAAAGAGTCCTGGAACAATTGGACGTTGGAATCAAGCCTGCTTTGGGGATCATTCGTACGTCCCAGAATATAATCAATAGAAACCTGGAAATATTCGGCGATCGCTTCGATGGTTTCGTAATCCGGCTCTCTTCGATTGTTTTCATAGTGAGACAAGGCGGCACGGGTAATTCCCAGCTTGCGGGCAAATTCTTCTTGTGTCAGATGTCTGGCTCCCCTCAGCCGGGCAATACGGTGACCATAGTTCATAGGAAGACCTCCTCCTGGGAAGGGAAAATTCTGCATGAAAGAAAAAAACGCTTGACACGATACGACTTGTATCATACAGTAACAGTAGGTTGTCGTTACGGTTCGTATCGATTAAAAGCGAAAATTGTCAATCGTATGAATCTTGACTGGGTACGGACTTGACCGCATGAACGAAGCTCGTTTGCTTTGACCGAACATTTCTTCTGCATATTTGTCATTATATACTACGATAAGAGTACCGCGCAACTAGGAGTCGCGCTATTGCGTTCAACCAAAGCCGCGAGCGGTGTGGATATGAACAGAGGGAGTGAGATGAGGATGGAACACTTTTATTGCTGCAGATGCGGACAAATCAGAAAGCCCCATCCGGGGTCCCGAATTTTCCGTACCGGCTTCTATCGGGTACACACCAAACTGGGCAAGTGTCTGGAATGCGAAGCAGAGAACGTCCGGATATCTATTCGATCTGTTCCCAGTACCGCATAAGCAAGGCACATTTTTTTTTTGGCTCGTGTGATACGGAATGTATCACAGTCGACTTCAACCGAATGATGTCGAGAAAGACATGTATGGAAATTCACCGCGTTTAGAAGTCTCATTTGACGGAAGCTGGTTACCATTGTACGAAGGGGGAGCAAGACGTTGGACGTAAAAAGAATGCTGTCTCTAGTCACGATGCTGGATATTGCCGATTATGCGGCAGCGAAGGAGCGCCGCTCCCATGATTCTGGCCGGACGGCAAAACAGGAGTATGATGCGATGGAGCTTGAAACCCGGCACGCGAAGAATGCATCCTGGAAAGACGGGCCCCGACAGGTCGTGCAACGTCAGCGCTTTCCCCGGCATGGGATCGGGATGTTGTTCATCATGGCTCGCTTGCAGCCGCTTCCGGGAATGCATACTTGCTGGGTGTCCGTACCTATCGAAGGTACATGGAAAACGCCAAATCTGACAGTTCATTCGACCAGCTGGTGTAAGAGAGACTGGAAAGGATGGTTGGTATGCAGGCAAGTTATGAAGCAACAAGCGCTATAGCCAGGGGGCGCTATGAGCGATGGATGCGCTTTGACCTGATGGAGCCGTGGAAGCATGAGCTGCAGCAAGTCAAGGATCCGAAGGAAATGGAAGACCGCTTTTACAGACATTTGGAATACGGAACCGGCGGGCTGCGGGGGGAAATCGGAGCGGGGATTAATCGCATCAATACGTATACGATACGCAGGGCGGCTATGGGCTTGGCCTTGTACTTACGCCGCAAGGGGCTTGCGTATATGAAAAAAGGAGTCGTCATTTCTTACGATAATCGCATGTTCTCCGCGCATTTTGCCGAGGAGACGGCACTCGTGCTCGCGCGCGGCGGCATTCCCGTTTACTTGTTTGACCGGATGCGTCCGACGCCGATGCTATCCTTCGCGGTAAGGGAATTGAAGGCCGCGGCCGGCGTTGCGGTTACGGCCAGCCATAATCCGGCAGAATATAATGGCTTGAAGATATTCGGGGAGAATGGCGGACAAATTACGCCGAAAATTGCGGCAGCACTGATGCGCAGCATGGAGAGAGTGAACGACGAACTGCTTGTGGAGGCCATGCGCTTGCAGCAGGCCATGCGCAAAGGCTACCTTACATACATTGGCGATGATCTGGAAGAGAGCTACTACCGCCGACTTGAGGAGCTTGTTTTGGATGCCGAGTCAGCCAGGCGGATGGGAGAGGTGCTGTCCGTCGTGTATACACCGCTGCATGGCTGCGGCGGCATTCCGGTAAGGGAGGCGCTGGGACGCGCCGGATTTACGCATGTGTACAAGGTTGAAGCGCAAGAGAAGCCGGACCCTTACTTCCCGACCGTTGATGCACCAAACCCGGAGGAAGAGGAAGCTATGTCGCTGGCGACGGACACAGCCAAACAAGTCCATGCGGACCTCATCTTGGGTACAGATCCCGATGTTGACCGAACGGGTGTGGCTGTACGAACGCACAACGGGAGTTACCTTCAGCTATCCGGCAACCAATTGGGGGCCTTGCTTCTCGATTATGTGCTGATGCAGAGGCATAGGCACAACAGCCTGCCGGAGAATGGCGCGTGGATCAAGTCCATTGTGACATCCGACTTAGGCCGCCGCATTGCAGACGAGTATGGAGTGGAAACAGTTGAAACCCTGATCGGTTTTAAGTATATCGCAGAGAAGATAGCTGATTTCGAACAGCAGGGGACGCGAACCTTCCTCTTCGGCTGCGAGGAAAGCCACGGCTATTTGGCTGGTGATTTCGTCCGCGACAGGGACGGCATTCAGACGTGCCAGCTTGTATGCGAGATGGCCGCGTATCACAAGTCTCTGGGCCGTACGCTGGATGAAGTGCTGGAGCAGTTATATGCGCGTCACGGCTATCACCGCGAAAGCCAGTTTTCCTATGTGTGGAAAGGGCGGGAGGGCGCGAGTCGCATGAAGCGAATTATGCGGCAGCTGCGCAAGCAGCCTGTCCCTGATTGGAGGCACAATGGCGCGGCCAAGGTGTACGATTATTTGAGCAGTACTGTCACTTATGCAGACGGGAGAAGTGAAGCGTTGCATATGCTGCGTGCAGATGTTATGAAGTATGTGCTGCAAGACGGTTCGTGGGTTGCCGTGCGCCCTTCCGGAACAGAGCCCAAGCTTAAAGTTTACTTCGGGGTGTCCGGCAAGACTCGAGAAAGCTGCGAGCGCAAACATCAATCTCTCTGCCAGCAGGTCGAATTGTGGCTGGAGCAAGTATTCGAGGAAGCCAAGCATCAGAGGAAGCGGCGCAAGAACCAGAGATAGTTGATCCTGCCCATCTTTCCCCGCTCCGCCGGGTTGGTTGATTGGAATAGACGTAGCAAGCTGCTGTCCCTTTCGTTTTCTCTGGGACAGCCTTTTCGCGTTTTTGCACTCGAATTGGGGTCAGGGACAAAAAAAATCGCCCTTCCGCAAGCGGCGCTTCAGCATCCGCTTGCGGAAGGAGCGATGACAACGACCTGCCGCGGGTCAAACCTTGAATTGGTTCATCTCTTTCTGGAGCCGGGCAGCCATCGACTGAAGCGATTCGGAGGAAGCCGAAATCTCTTCGTTCGAAGCCAGCTGCTCTTCGGCAGCAGCCGACACGTTCTGCGTAATGTCGGTATTCTTGCGGGTGATGTCCAGCATTTCGTCTAAGGAAGCGCTAACCTGCTCCGAACCTGCTGATATTTCTTCGGCAGCTGCAGATATTTCCTGCACCTGCATGTTGACATGCTCAACCGCTGCCATAATGCTGGCGAAGGATTGTCCTGTTTCGCCGGCAAGCTGACGGCCTTTGGCCACTTCCTGCACACTGTCCTTCATGGACATGACCGCGTGGTCGACTGTGATGAGAATATCCCGCACAATATCGGCAATTTCGAACGTGGACGAGCGGGATTGCTCGGCCAGCTTTTTGACCTCGGCGGCGACAACGGTGAAACCGCGTCCATGTTCCCCGGCCCGGGCCGCCTCAATGGAGGCATTCAGCGACAAAAGCTGCGTTTGCTGAGAGATCTCAGAGATGACGCCGACAATTTCTTCGATTTTTCTTGATTTGTCTCCCATTTCCTGCACGACAGTTGCCAGCTTGTCCATCGTATCGCTGATGCTCGACATTTGACTGGATACTTCTCCGATTGCGCCGTTCCCTGCCTGTGCCCGCTGTGTCGCTTCAGCGGAGGATTCGGCAACAGAACTGGAAGATTCGGCGATACGGCTGATGCCGGTCGCAATTTCCTGCATGGCGCGGGTGCTTTGCTCAGCACCGGACAGCTGGGTTTCGGCCATGTTGGCGGCCTCCGCCATCTCGTTGGTGATCTGATCGGAGGATTGGGCAGCCTGCTGACTGGCTGTAAGCAGCTGTTTCGACGACTCCGCCAAATCGCTGGCCATTTGTTGGTTTTCCCGTATAATCGCTCTCCACTTTTCGACCATGCTGTCGAAGGCTGTTCCTACCTCGCTCAGCTCGTCCTTGCCCTTCAGATTGGCCTGCACGGTCAGATCGCCGCTGGCGATCGCGGTCGAAGCGTCACGAAGCTTGGACACGGCATGGCGAACAGCAAAGTAAAAGCCGACGAACAGATAAGCGGCTACTAGGAATACTACAGCAATCATGGTGATCGTGAGGCCGGCGCTTACCTTGTCTGCAGTAACGCGTTGATCCAGTATAGCATACAACTCTTGCGATAACGCGCCTTTCAGTGCCAGTCTGGCCTCAGTCGATTGCAGTTCCATCTCAAGGACTGTCGTCGGGTCCATGTCCAGAATATGGTTGGAGCGAACAATCTTCACGTATTCAGCCAGGCGTTCCGAGATATCTATGTATGCGGTGATCGGTTCACTAAGCACGGCTTCCAAAGCAGGTTCTCCGCGATAAATGGCTTGTTCGACCCTGCGGAGGTTCTGAATGCCTTCGGTAATGCTATTGATATGCGTGATCAATTTCTCATCATCGCTCGCGGTCATCTCCTTGCTGACAATGAGCCCGGTCGCCAAGGATTGGGAGAGGCTGACATCTTCAGCGAGTCGCGGAACCGTGCTCGTCAACGCTTCTACCAGATAGGAACTGGCTATTTCGGGGTCAAGATTGAGATTCGTCTGGTCTGCAACCAGCCTGTTGAATTCCAGCAAGCTGGCAGTCCAATTGGAGTGCAGCACATTGCTTTCCGAAGGAGACAAGTTTGAATATGTTTGACTAATGCTGTTCCACTCTTCCTTAAGGGACTGCCACTCTTCTTTCAGAGTCGGGTATCGACTGTCAGCTGCGAAGAGTTCATCAACGCGAAGGATGGCTGCGGACAGTTCCTCTTGATTGGATGCAGCCGCATCCTCGAAGGAACCCATGCCCAGCAGCTGGACACTGGCCAAGGATCTATGCTCTTGGACTTGCAGCAGCACATCGTTGAGCGCCATGGAATAGGCGACACCGGTCTTCTCTCTTTCGGTCAGTTGGACCGAGGCGTTTCTCTCAGCGAAAAAAACATAAAACAGCAAACAAATCGGGACCATAAATACAAGGGACACAAGGATGAACTTATGCGCGTACTTGAACCGATCCATCATCATGACTGCCGGTCGAAAAATAGCGCTGAGCACCTGAATTCTCTTGTTTACAGTAGGTTTAGGCATTGTCTCTGACTCCTCTCATGGTGACTGTCTGTATATGTAGCATGCCTAACTATATCAATTATATCGGCAAGCGGAAGTCGAAATTTTTTAGGGATTTATAAAAAAATGACCACTGGATAATTGTGGCACGCGCTATTCATGCAAATTCAGACTATTTTTTTTCGGAGCAAGATGTATAATGACAGAGAAAGGAAGGAAGGAATTGCATGACGAAGAAAGTAGCGATCATCTCGATCAAGAGCTTGCTGATATTTGCGGCGCTCTATTTTATGCTAGTTCACGTCAAATTGCCATTTGCGGAAGTGCTGTACTTCCTGACACATACCAATACAAATTTTTATGTTTCGGTTTTGCTCTTTACCGCTTTTCTCATGCTGCAGGCCTGGATTTGGGTGCAGATTCTGAATGACTCCGGAAAGGCGATGCCGTGGTTCAAAGGCATGATGATCTATATCAACTCGCAATTTGCCAAGTACATACCGGGCGGGTTTTGGAATTATCTTGGACGCATATACTATACAAGCAGGGAAGGCATTCCACTGCAAACACAGCTAGTCACGCTGCTGTACGAGAACATTTTGCTGGTGATGGCCGCTTCCGTCTACGCCGTCATATTGGCAAAGCTGACAGGGATGATCGGCTTTGCTTGGCTCGCGGTGTTCGTTGTCGGCTTGGCCCTGTTTTTTTTCTATTATCAACCGGTAACTGGTATACTGGAAAAAGGCGTCCATCGGTTTATCAAGAAATTTCGCCATGTGCCGATGACGTTGACGAGGAGAAGCTTTTTTACTTATTTGTTCTACTTTCTCGTCAGTCATATGGTTATGGGATGGGCGTTCTGGCTGCTGCTTGTCAGCATGGGCGTCCATAATATCGGCTTCTTCTATGCAGCCGGCACATTCGCGGCAGCATGGCTGATAGGGCTCATGAGTCCGCTCCCTGGGGGGCTGGGGGTACGGGAAGGCATTATCGTGTTTTTGATCGGTCTCGTCGTCAAGGATGCGGCGTTGGCCACGCAAATTTCAATCATTGCACGGATATGGAATGTGATCAGCGAAGTGCTGTTTTTCTTGATCGTGAACGGCGCGTATCACTTGAGAAGAAGGTGGGGGCATCAGTGAAAAAGAAGAAGGTGCTGCTTGTCACCGGTGTGTTTCCGCCGGGAATTGGCGGCATGCAGAGCTACTACTATCATTTGTGCCGCAGCTCCAAACTGGACATGACGGTATTGGCGCCGCGGTATGAAGGGGATGCGGCATTCGACGCGGTGCCGCAAAGCTATAAAATTATACGGGGGCCGTTCTTCAAGGACGAGAAGGTCAATCCGGCTAGCTGGTTGAATTTGCTTTGGTACACGTGGCGCACAATTCGCCGGGAGAAGATTGAGGTCACGGTATATGGATACATTCTGATCGGCTTTATCGGGTGGCTGTTCAACTTGCTGTTCGGCAAGGAGTACGTCATCTCCACGCACGGCAAAGATATGATGGAGTTCCGCCATATTTTCGGGCTGCGCTTCCTGACGAAGATCATCCTGAGAAGGGCAACCGGCATCTTGACCAATAGCGAATTTACCCGTAAGGAAGTGGAGAAGTACGGGGTTGACCCGCACCGTATCCAGTTGATTTATCCGGGAGTGGAGGATATCTATGTTCCGGAGGCGAAAGATCCGGCGCTTGTCGCGAAGCATGGCCTCGAAGGGAAATACGTGCTGATGACCGTTGGACGGCTCGTGCGGCGCAAGGGACATGATATGGTTATTCGTTCCTTGCCCGAGGCTGCCAAGCATATACCGAACCTGGTCTATCTGATCGTGGGAGACGGCCCGGAACGGGGACGGCTGGAGCAGCTGGCGCGCGAATGCGGCGTGCAGGACCGGGTGATCTTCGCCGGTTATGTGGAAGGCAACGATGCAGCCAAGAAATACTACAACCTGTGCGATCAGTTCATTATGACGAGCCGGCTGTTGGAGGATAAGGGCGATGTGGAGGGCTTCGGCATCGTCTATCTCGAAGCGGCAAGCTGCCGCAAGGCCGTGATCGCCGGCAATTCCGGCGGCGTGGGCGAAGCGGTGCTGCATGAGGAGACGGGGTTGCTGGTCGATCCGGAATCGCCCGAGGAGATCGCCGCATCCATTGTGAAGCTGCATCAGCAGCCGGAGCTCCGCGAGGCCTTGGCGAAAGCCGCTTATGATCGGGCCAAAAAGAGCTTTCGCTATAAGAGGCTGGGCGAACAGTTCGATACGTATTTGGCCAACGTCAGCCGCATGTCAGTCATGCGTGCGGAGGACATCGCCGCGCTGAAAGCGCGATTGCGTTTATGAAATGCCATACATCGAGACGAGCCGGCTTATAGTCGGCTCGTCTTGTTATGGTACGCCCAGCATGGG